>NYYE01000023.1 GCA_002686655.1 Crocinitomicaceae bacterium
TTATGAACCTCCCTTTGTTTTCTTAACTAGTTCAACTTTTTATTACTTTAATGGTTTCAAACTTATAATGTGAGTAGCCCATACAGAGACATCTATAAAACTTGGCTTTTCAAATGGATAGTTTATAATAAAAATTTATCCTTCTCTAAAAAAGAGTTTATAGAGCATAAGTTGTGGAAACAACATTTAATGGTTGTTTTTTCTTTATTTGTAACAATAAGTGTTTTAATATTTATTTTAAATAAATTACTCTCTTAGCACTGTACTCCCCTTTGCTTTCTTAACTAATTCAACTTTTTTGTAAATTAGTGATATGAAAAATTGGATAATTTATAGTATAATATCTGTTGTTATTATAAGTATTGTTGCATATTACTTCATAAATGGAACTTGTAATTCTGTTTTCTGTGGTTTATTTTGTTAGTCAATAAGTAAGTAGTTCTAACCTCCCTTTGCTTTCTTAACTAAGTCAACTTTTTCTTATATTAACTATATAAATCTTATAAAATTAAATAAGTAGTCTGACCAATTTTAAACTACTTTTGAATTAAAAGATGGAATATTAACTTTTTAAAACAATACACTCATGAAGTATTTTTCAATCATTATATTATTAATTACAGGTAGCTATTTTCATTCTCAAAGCATTAAGGATAATAAGGTGTCTATCGACTACATTCAACTTCCTAAAAAGAAAGTGGACCAGTCTGTTTCTACATTTTTTACCATCTATAAAGATTCTTACAATAATCAGAACAGTCGTCAATTATCGGTTTATCAGTTCAAAGTAGACTCTGCAGAAGCTCAACAACAAGCTAAAATAGCAGCTTGGCAAAATTTGTATAATTCTAAAAAAGAAAATCACTTGAAAAGTCTAAGTACGTGGAAACAAAATGCTGCAAAAGGTATAGTAACTCCAAAACCTATTGAACCTATTTGGCCTAAATACCCCGAACCATATTTTTTATTTCCTCCCCCTATAACTAAGGCATATAATGATTTAATGAGTAAAACTATTAATATTGCGGGATTCAGTAATGGAAGTGCAGGAATCGAAATAGAAATAGATAATTTAGGTTTAGAAATTCTTTCTATTAAAGGAAGGTATGCACAACAAAACAAATCCTATGTAGTTACCGCAAGATATAAAATGCCTGTTGTAATAAAAACTTCTTATAATGGGCAGGTATTAGTACAGAAGCAATACCATAATAATGCAGGGACCCATAACATATTTAATGGTAAAACAGAATATGACTATGAACTGTGGAAAATGAATATTCAAAAAGAAAATAAAGATATTTGGCTAGGTCTTCAAAGAAAATTGTGGAACAGTGCTATAGATAACATAAAAAGTATTTTAAACTCTGAGATTGGTTATCCAAATAAGAAAGAAGAAACGGAAATATATGTTGTTAAAAAATTCCAAGAGTTCTCTTACGATAAGTTATTAGATGCTCTAACTTTCGCTCAAACAGGATACGCTGCAATGTCTATGGATAGAGATAAATCTACTGCTAAGAAAAGTCTTAAGATGGCAATAGATATATGGGAAAAAGAACTAGAAGAAGCTGATTTACAAAACAAAAAAGCTAGAATAAATGCTAAAATTTCTGGGTTAATCAGCGCCAACCTTGCAGATGCCTATTTTTGGATGGAGGATTTTGAAAAAACCAACTATCACATTAATAAAGCTCTTTCTCAAGGTAACCTTAAAGCCAAAAACCATTGTAAAAAACTTAAGAAAGATATTCCTGATTTTCGCGCAAGATACAACGCATTTAATCAGTGATTTTGAGGTCAATGATGAATTAATAATTTTTCAATTTTTTGATCATTATCTGTAATTACTTTTACAGTATATAAATTGCTAGAAAGAAAAGAAACATCAAGCCAAAATTCTTTTTGTTGAGGATAAACATCTAATACTGATTCACCAATTATATTATATATTGTTAATTGCTGAATTTTGTTTTTAGATTTTACTTTAAAACTATTATTAGCTGGATTTGGATAAATACTTACATTACTATTAATTTCATTAATAGCAGTCAGATTACTTTCGCATGCGATTACACCATAAGTATTGGCTGGTCCATTATTCAAGGAACCATATTCATGAGATAATAAATTACCTAAATTATCTGTTAATTTATAGGAGTTTTCCTCCTGGGAAGAAGCTCCATTGTCATGATATAAAACATCGATAACCTGATTAGAGTCAACCATAAATGGAAGAAGTTGAGTCCCAGTACCTGCAAGCATTGTCAGGTTATGTGTTGCAATACCATTGAGTTCAACAGTAATATAGGAGCCATTCCAACCATCTGATAAAGAATCAAACATTTCTAAAATAAACCACCCACATGGACTGCTATTTCCTCCTGCTCCACTTGGCAGACATGCATTTAACCCATAAGTATCTGCAGGTCCTTGTCCATTAGCTCCAGCCTCATTAGCTATCATTAACCCATTCTGATCATAAACTTCATAAACATTTTCTTCTTCCCATGCGCCAGGACTGTAAATAACATTTACAATATCTCCAGAATCAACTGGAATATCGAAAAATTCTGGACCACTGCCAGTTTGAAGAGTTATGGTTTGAGTTACAAGATAATTTACCTCAATTTCTGCAAAGCCACCTTGCCATCCATCTCCATAAGTATCATATAATGCAATTTGAAACATCCCACAATTTCCTGGAGCGGGAGGTAAGCTATTTGTAGTAAAATTATACGGACCTGACCAAGAACTTTGATCGTTACTACCACATATTTCTTGAACATAAAAACTATAATCTGTAGATGGATTTAAGCTGGTCAAAGTATGATATGAATTATTTAAATTATTAATTAGATTTCCATTGCCTTGAATGAATCCACTAGTTCCCCACTCTAAATTCCAAATCAAACCTCCACTACCGCCAGGGTTCCAACTTAAATCAACAGCATAAGGAGTTATATTGTCAGCAAATAAAGTTTGAGGAGATGAACAACTGGTACAAGCAACAATTCCATATGTACTTGGAGGACCATTATTTTGTAGGCTTGTTTGTGNTACAATTATATTTCCCGAGTGATCATATAGTACGTAGGAATTTTCTTCAGGCCATCCACCTGGGTAATAAAGAATATTAATTACATCACCTGAATCAACAGCTATTGGTTTAAATTCAGGTCCAAAACCATTTTGTATAGTAACATTAGAATCTACAATAGTTCCATTTAATATTATTTCTAAATAACCTCCATTCCATCCATCACCATAAGAATCAAGAAGTTCTAAATTGTATATACCACAATTTCCTGGGATTACACTGGTAGTAAAAGTGTAAGGTCCTGACCAAACCGAATTACTATTAGCACCACAAACAGCTTGAACATAAAAGTCATAGTNAGTATAAGGGCTAAGACCAGTTATTGGATAATTATTATTGACCAAGCCACTGATACTTGTTCCATTTCCATACATAGGATGAGAATTCAAATTACTTACNTCCCAATGAAGGTTCCATAAGGTATCACTACTTCCTGGTGTCCAGTTAAGTGTAGCTGAGTTTGAAGTAAGGTTACTTGCATTTAGATAAATCGGATTTAAACAAGATATGGTACTAGGACAAGTTGAATTAGAGGTGTGTAACAGATTGTCTAAATCACTNGGGGCTGGTCCATCAACTAAAGTATCTCCCATTGGGTCTAAAATGGTGAAAGTTATTTCGCTATCCCAATTACCNGAATGAAAAATAAAGTCCATGGAAGCACCAGTAAAAGAATAAACAGAATCTAAATCAAAAGATTGATAACATTCATAATCACCCACATGAACACCGTTCATGGTAACTTCTAAATACGCCCCATTCCAACCATCACCATAACTATCATACATATACAAGTGATAATAACACTGAGCATNAGTAAAATGGAAGAAAAAAAAAGAAAAGAAAATTAAAATTACTTGCTTTAATTTCATTCCCTAAATTTAACGAATAATATCTAATTTTAATTAATTATTTAATTAAGGACTTAATTTTTGATGATCTTATAAGAATGGCTCTTATTATCGCTCACTACACTAATAAGATAAATTCCTTTTTTCCAATTAATATTATTTATTGTAGAATCATTTTTTTGGTCATAAACTAGTCTACCGAAAATATCATGAATCATAATTCTTTTAATATTATCTCCTAGAATATGTAACTCATTAGTAAACGGATTAGGATAAATTTTAATATTTTTTTGATTAATTATCTTTACTTGTGTCAAATTCTCCCCACAAGAGTTACTAAAAATAGCATTGTAATTATATCTGTCTTTCCCAGGAATACTAACCGAATTCAAAATATTTGGTGGTCCAATACCTGCCCACTGATTAGAAGGAATAAAATCTGGTATAGAAGAATATGCATATGAAAGAATGGAGAGAGAATCAGTTCCAATTGGATCAATATTTCCTAAATAATTATTTCCAAAAAGAAGATGATTAGATCCTTGAATAAAATAATTTAAACTATTAAATGGAGCTCCTAAGGAATCATTGGTAACTTCATTTCCAATAAAATGCTGACCTGGAGAAGAAGTGTCACTAAAAAATATACCATATCCCCNAGCTCTATTTCTTAAAAAAGTATTATGTGGACCATTGGCATCATGAGAATTATCTACTACTATGTTACCTACATCATTTCCCTCAAATAAATTAGCATAAGGCCAATTACCATGAAGAACTATTTCACCAGCAGAATTCGAAGGGAAAAACACTCCAGTCCAGAAAGGATCTANAGAATAGTTATAGGTGAAAACATTGCCATTAGCTCCAGCCTGAAGAATCATTGAATGCCTAAGATGATTAAATATATTATCCTCTACCATACACTCATTGGAAGTGAAATGGAGCATTACACCATAAGCTTTTCCTCCACTACCATAATTATGTGCATCATGAAAATAGCTTTTACTTATTGAAAGGTTAGAGCTATATTCAGCATCGATATGAGCAAAATTACATTTATCAGATTCTATTCCTGATACCCAACAATTTGCAGTACGACTAAACTTTAAATTACTTACCTGGTTAACTGAAACATCTTCTCTTATTATTTTTAGACACTCTATACCTGTATTTTCTTTTACTATTATTTTTTTAATGAATGGATTAGAGGAGGTATTATAATTCATTCTTAATGCAGAACTTAAAATTAATTTATTGTTTAGAACTTGGCTTATTTTTACAATTTGTCCTACCGTATTAAGAGCCCAACTATTATTAATCATAGGACTATCGTTATNAATAATTCTAATCCAATCTCCAGCTATAAAAGAAGAAGAATTGTATACAAAAATAGAATTACTGTCCTTATAAATATTTTGGGTAATAGACGTTGTGTCACTACTAATTGCACCTGAAACTTCTATAGCATGACCAACTCCATTTAAATTAAATTTTAAAATTGTGCTATCCGCACCCCTTCCTTTTAAAACTATATTTTCAGGTAAGTTTATGGTTTGATTAAATAAATAGATTCCAGCTGGAAAATTTAATATAANTCCAGCAGCAGATCCAGAAGATGTTGTGCCAATTATTGATGATAATAAGCTGTCATTTGGAATTAAGCCTGATGAATATAGTCCATAATTAGATAAATCAATGTTGTTAAAATTTAGGGTTGATGTATCTTTCAATCCAAATAAACTCCAATTATACATTCTATCATTGGGTATAATTTGAGAATATAAATTGAAGTATAAGAAAGTATAGATAATAAAAAGGTATAATCGAAGTTGGATGGAACTTGACAAGCTATTTAGAAATAATATTTCTAAAATTATTCAACTCTTCTTCAGCTTTTTCTTTAGAGAAATATTTATTAGACAATTTTGTTCCTGTTTTTTTATTTTTTAAAGTATAAAAAGTGGTATCCTTATTACTGCCTTTTACTACCATCCAATATTTTGGATTATTATCCATTTGCACTTTAGATATTTTTCTAATTACTTTTTTCTTTTGAGGCACTGCTTTGACAATATTTTCTGAATTGATAGTATCANGAGTTAAAATAGAATCTATTAACATTGTTGAATCAACGATAATTTCTTGTGAAACTAATGAATCACTAACTGCACTAACATCGACAGTTTCTTTAACTTCTGGCGGTTTTTTTTCATAGAGAAGAAAGGCAGCTGCTCCACAAACAAGCAAGAGAACAATAAGAATAATAATATTTTTATTGCTTNTTTTTGGAGTTACTTTTACTTGTGGTTCTTTTTTTTCTTTAGCCATAGTCAAATATCTATTAAAAAAGATAAATATTTAACCACCTAGATTCTTGTTTTCAACGTTTCTTTGTGCATCTCTCACAATAAGAATGATTACTTAAAAAAATCTTCAGTAAAAATAATTTTTAATATATATAGTTTATCGGGTTATCCTAAATTGATGATTCCTATAAATAAAAATGAGAAAAGNAATAAAATAACCCAACCTAAAAGAGGCTGATTTTTATTTTTTTCTTTATAAAATGAAATTTGAGAATTAATGTAATGAGGCCCATCCTGCTCATAATCATATATAAAAAAGTTATAGTTAACCATATATGTCCAAAGATTGGTAAATAGCATTGAAAAGAACAATATAAAACCAANTAAGGCTAATATGAAAGCAAAAATTTCAACTCTAATATCACTGATTATATTTTGGAAGTCACTAATTTGATTATTCATTTTTAATTCTAATTCTCTAAAAGTATTTTCAATTTCAACTTTTTTATCGTTGGCATCGTTTAAACTTTCATTTAATGAAAAAATTTCTTTTTCGGCATCAACCATCGTGTAAAATAATTTTTCTCTAGTTGGGTACTGAAAATAGTAAATTTGTTCATCATCAATCTTATCAACAGAAATTACTGGTGAACCTATTTTAGGAATAATATTAACTAGCAAACCAGTAGTTATGGAGATTTGATTTTCACCTTTAGCACCTACACCATAAACTCTTATTGTTCCTGGTTGACTTCCCCAAACAACTTCAATCTTAGATTCAGTATCTTCAGAAATGTATTTACAACCATCCGGCAATTCCCAATGCCATGACTCTACCCATTTACTTTGGTCAGCTTTAAATAAAACAGTATCTCCAGCACAAATAAGTGTTTTTCCAGTTGGATTTTTAAAGTCAAGTTTTTGTTCTGGTTTATTTTCAACATTTATAATCTTCGAAAATGGTTTACCAGTCTCACAATCGTTTTTAGGACTTATTTCAACTCTGTAACTTCCAGAATTTTTCCATTTGTGTGTGAAAACATAGGAATTGATAATATTATCATCTCTTTTATTTTTTTGAAATTTAGTAAACTCTTTTATGACAGAATCTTTAGAACTATTTATTATTTTAATCACATATTTTGAAGCACTAACTATTTCTAAAAAACTAAATTTTTGAGTTTCACCAACGTAAGGATCACCTTCGAATGAAAGTAATTGGTTTGGAATTAGTAAACTTTTTAAATCTTCAGCATCATTTAAACTTACAGTAATATCTTCAATTTTATTATCTATTAATAGTAAATCATTTTTATAAATAGAATCTGATTTTTGCATTTCTAGTTGAATAGATTTAATAGACTTTTTATTTACTTTGATAGATGGTATAAAAGAAGATAAATTATTTGCAGTGGATGACCATTCTGGTATAGATTTATTGGTGGTGAAATTAATTCCAATTGACATGACAAAAGCAATAAAAATTGGGACAATAGAGACAATTAAAATACCCAATAAATGAAATGGTAGTGAATAAATGTATTTAGCAACTCTTTTCGATGATTGATTTAGATAATCTAACAAATCAAATGAATTATCATTAGTCTTGTTAATGTAAGGAGCCAGAAAAAAGAACGAAATAATAAATACTATAGAAGATACCAATATTATTGGAGTGGAAATTTGAGCAAAAGTTACCCCTAATCCTTGCACTACAACTTTATCAGAGTGGTTTTTAAAAAGATAAACCAAACCAATGAAAATTACNGATGAAGCAATTGAAGTTCCAATGATTTTAGACTTCCTTAAGGTCGAAGATGATGAATTAGTGAAAAAATTAGTAGATTCAAAAATTTGATATTGAGTGAAAACTAAGGCAAATAATAACAATATATATTTAGTAGTTTGATTGAAGTTGAAAAGGGTTGAGATAAAATAAAAAAATATTAAAATGGTGAAAATTTGAACCATTACTTTGAAAGAAAAAATGATATTTTTTCTTTTGAAAACTTCTTTTATTTTATTTGTGCTAATAGAAGACAAAAATAATTTCCATAAAAATAAAATTAAATAATGCCATAATAATTTAGCTGTTAAGAAAATAGTAGGGTGTAAAATTTCGTTCCATATCCACGAAACAATAACCTTGATTATATTAAATACATATTTTAAAATATCAACTATAGCTAAAACTCCATTTAAAATCCACATTCCAAAGTTGTATATAATTACTAATAAACTAAAGATTGGGGTTAGTCTACTTATCCATGATTTATCTGAAATCCAATTTTCAGTAATTTTTTTCAAATCAATTAGTCCTAAAGGTTTATTTCCAGAAATTTGAAATCTAAAGAGTCCAAGGAGAGATAATGTTAGTAAAATAAATATAAAAGCTTCCATAATTTAAATATTAAATNTTAGTAAATATACTGTTCAACTTTATCAATTGCAAAGTCAATGAATTAATATTCAGTAAATTAACGTAAACTAACTAAGTTTAAAGTTGGATAAATGTCTATCAGAATCCCTATTAGATTTCTTATTCAAGTTTTTAATAATAGCCTTCTCCAAATTAATACCTGTCTGATTAGCTAGACATATAATTACAAAAATAACATCTGCTAATTCATCAGCTAGGTCAAGATTTTCATCGGATTTTTTTTCGCTTTGTTCTCCGTATTTTCTAGCAATTATTCTAGCTACTTCTCCAACTTCTTCTGTTAATATTGCCATATTAGTTAATTCATTAAAGTACCTTACCCCTACTGTCTTAATCCAATCATCTACCATTTTTTGAGCTTTATTAATCGTTATTTCTTCCATATTATTCTTTGTTTTTACTATCTAAAATGATTGTTACCGGGCCATCGTTTATCAAAGACACATCCATCATTGCTCCAAAAACTCCAGTCTGAATAGTCTTTTGAATAGACTTTTCAAATTCATTAATGGTTTTTTGATATAATCTTTTAGCTTTATCAGNTTTAGCTGAACCTAGAAAAGAAGGTCTATTGCCTTTTTTAGTAGATGCGTGTAATGTAAATTGACTTATTAATAAAATATCTCCATCTGTNTCCATTAAAGACAAATTCATTTTTTGTGAATTATCATTAAAAATTCTCATATTAATTACNTTCTGAGTTATCCAAAAAATATCATTTTCAGTATCTTCATGTTCATATCCTACAAGNAATAATAATCCATTATTAATTTTTCCAATTATATTTTTGTTCACAATCACACTGGCATTTTTTACCTTTTGAACAACTACTCTCATAAGTAATTATTTTTTCTGTAATTAGAGTCTCCATCTTCTTTGTACATCGCTAAATAACTTTGGTATCGTGTGTTTGAAAAATTATTGCTTTTAAGCTGTTTTAAGACCTCACAACCTGGTTCGTTAATATGTTTACAATTATGAAACCTACAATGCTTTAGCATAGATAGCATTTCTGGAAAAAAAGTTGCTAATTCTTCCTTGTCAAAATCTACTAAACCAAAGCCTTTTATGCCTGGAGTGTCAATTATTTTAGTATGACTATTATAATCAAACATTTCCGCAAAAGTAGTCGTATGTTTTCCTGTGTTATGGGTTTCAGATATTTTTCCAACTTTTAATTTTAAATCAGGTATTAAATTATTTATCAATGTTGATTTTCCTGCTCCACTATTTCCAGAAACAAGTACAGATTTATTTTGAATTTTCTTTTTTAAATCCTCCGTTCCAATATTTTCAAGAACTGACATTCTCATTGTTTGATAGCTAGCATTAGAATAAGATTTTTCTAACTGTTCTAATTTTGCTAGTGCCTTTGAATCATAAATTTCTACCTTATTAAAAACTATGAGTAAAGGGATATTATAAGCTTCAGCAGTAACAGTAAATCGGTCTATAAAACCTGGAGAGGTAAGTGGATTAACCACCGTAACTAATAGGATAGCTAAATCTAAATTAGAAGCTATGATATGGGCTTCTTTAGAAAGATTAACTGACTTTCTAATAATATAATTTTTTCTAGGATGTATGTTTTTTATAACTGCCTCGTCGTTGTCATTCATTAATACATCTACCTCATCGCCTACAGAAACTGGATTAGTTGTTCTAATAGGTAAATTTCTAAACTTTCCTTGAATTCTAGCTTTTATAAAGTCTCCACCTTCAAGCTTCACATCATACCAACTTCCTGTAGACCTGTATACTATTCCTTTTTGCATTGCATAAATTTACAATAGATTAATTTCCATTTCATAAAATTTAGATTTTTCTGTAGTTAAGCATTATTTTAGCAACTCATTATTTA
>NYYE01000024.1 GCA_002686655.1 Crocinitomicaceae bacterium
TACCATTTGAACTATAATGAAAATCAGATAGCTGGTTATACTGGAAAGCTAGAGGAAATAGGAAATACTACTTTTAAGTATCATAATCGCCATAGAAATTCCATATCAGCCAATTATGTAGGCAAAATTAAAGAAATAGGAACAGTAAAAATTAACTACAATGAAGACTATTCTGCAAATGTGAATAAAGGTTTTGTTGGCAAATTAAAAAATATTGGAAATGTCAATTTCAATTATTTTAAAAACACTTATAATAATAATGCTTCTGGAATTACAGGAAAATTTCAATCAATTACAGGAACTGACAATAGATTTATAATTTATTGACTTAAATTATTAATATTAATTCATATCCAGTCTGAATAACTATAGAATAAGAACTAATCAAATCAACGAGAATACCGCTCTGTTGAACTGTTTCATAATTAGACTTTTTAAATATAGTGTAAGGAGATAAATCTTTTATTCTAAGATGATAAAAGGAGTATAATACTTACTAATATTAATAATTTTATTTTCATGATATTGAATTTTATTATTGATTATTGTAAACATATTGGTGCATAAAGTCATTGACTATTTAAGCTTTGTTGTCTATATTTTTTTACTCTTTTTGAGGATATTCCATAATAAGAAAGTAAAAATAAGTGTTAATAAGCTTAGACTTTTTTCAAAAAGAGTATCTGCAAAAATATTTCCAATGGTATTAAATCCAAAAATAAAAAGGAAAATCCATAAAATGATATTCACCACTTTTGAAGGAATTAGTTTATGCACATATTCCACTCTTATTAGTAATAAATATGCAAGAAAAAGGTTTATTAGGATAGATATACTTTCAAACAAATACATTTCTGCATCATTTTTAAGCTTTCCTCCCCAAGTGATTTCATAAGGAATAATCTTAATTAATATGGCTAAATGAAAAAGTGTAACAGCTGCTATTAACCATAGCAATATTTTGATGTTAATTTTTGGATTCATTTATTAATTAACAAAATCGAAACGATTAGTAATGTAAAAGAAACTGCAGATGAAATAGATCTTATTAAGTTAAAATTATTCCATTTTACTTCAATAATTGTTCTAAGTTTTTTCAGTTCTTCTAAAGAAATACTTCCTAAACTAGTTTTATCTAATAATTCGTTCAAAGGTATGTTTCCAAATATTGTTACACCAAAAGCTCCAACCCAATAAATGATAAAAGCAGATATAAACACCCAAAAAAAATTATTAGGATATAAATTAAAATAAAATATCGGTAAAAGTCCTGTAGTTATTATGGCACCGCTAAATATTATTTTAAATGTATTATTTAATATGACTCTATTCATAGACTGAAATGCTCTCAGATATTCTAAATCGCTTAGTTTTCCAATGCCTGGCTTTACAGCATTGGACCAAGTGAAAAAAATACCAGCCATAAGTCCAGTAAATAATATGGCTAGAGCCAAAATGATTGTTTCGGTTTTCATGAAATTATTTAAAATTTATACAAAAATCAATTCAATAAATCTTAAAACAGTTAACAAATGGGAACAAGCAGCTATCTTTCTGAAATACAATCTATGGTAACTATTTCTCCATGCATACAGATACTTGCCATTTGAGCAGCAGTATGGTAAACAACCCAAATTTTTTGGTTCTCTTGTAAATTAATGTTGAAATCGTTTAAATTAGTTGGCTCTAGTTTGGTTCCATTATTGAGTTCAATCATCCAACTACATCCATCTAGTCCTGTCATGTTAACTAGTTTTGCACTATGAGAATTTTCACATTCGCTTTCTTTGTTGCACGAATAAATAGTTAGAGTTAAAACAATTAAACTAAGTAATAAAATTTTTTGATAAAATATTTTCAAAAACATAGATTGATTTTAATTAATTAACGTGAGAATCTTTTGTTGATGGGGGTGTAAAAGAATATTTTTTATTTTGTATAGCATTCTGTATTATTCTAATTATTCTTTATATCCAAATTTACCTTGTTTTGTTTACCTATGTATGTTTTCAATTCATTTGGTATTATAAAAGTATTTGCTTTTTCCGACAATATTTCCTTTTGATTTTGAAATACTTTTAGTTGTCCACCATTGGTTAATTTATATAATGTACATAAATAACTAAATTCTCCCTTTTGAAATTTATAAGATATTTCATTCTGAGTTTCTTTTTTTAAACCATTTTTAAGAACTAAATCTGGATTATTTCTTAAGTTTTTTGATGCACTCCAAGAAGCGTAACGGTATTTACCATTTTCTAGTAAATCAATTGATATATTAAATTTTTGAGTTTTAAAAAAAGCAATGTAAAGTTTAACCTTTCTTAATGTTTCGTTGATTTCAACTTCCTTATCTCCATCATAGATAATATACCTATAGGCATCATTTTGTTGATCTTCTACAGTTTTAGAAATTCGTGTTAGTTTTTTATCTAATAAAATATAATTTTCACTTTCATTATAAGATGCACTTCCACGATTAAAAGCTTTGACAATTTGATAATTAGTATCAAAATGAGGGGAAGTAATAGAGCGATAATCTTCATTTATCTCAAACTTTTCATTAGTTGGGTTATATAGATATACGATTTTTGATGAATTGACCATTCCCATGTAATCTATAAAATAAAAATCTTCATATCCATCAAAATTCACATCCTCTACAGTGAAAAATCGTCTGTTAAAAGAAAGATATTCATCCAAATCATCAGGGATATTCAAGTTTTGTGAAACCTCGTTATTCTTATATACTACAATAGAAAATTTTGGTGAGTCTATATTTGATAACTCATTTATTTTAATTAGAAATTCATTATGAACAGATTGTTCTTTTACCACATCATTATTTGAAGAATTATTTTTTTGGTTAACACTATTATTAATAGCTGCATCATTATTAGAATTGTTACAAGCAGATAACAATATGTGTATTAAAAGAATAATACTAATACGCATCGTGAAATTTAATTTTAATAAAGTTAAATAATTATTAATTATTAAAGGGGATACTTGATCTGCAACTGAGATTAGATGTCTGTTTTATAGACGTTTAAGTTTTGTTTTTTAAAAATTCAATAACTGCTTTTAAGCTTTCCTTTGGGCTTTCTTCCATTGGAACATGACCTACATTTTCTAATATTACCAGTGTGTCATTTGGTAGGTCATTGTGAAAACGATGAGCCATTTCAAGTGGAATTAATTCATCATATTCTCCCCACATAATCAATGTTCTATGATTAATAAACTTTATTTTTTGATAGGCTATGCTGTCAGATTTCACTTTAAACCTATCAACAAAAGCTTCTCTATTTCCTTTTCTTAAAGCTAATTCAAAATATCGATTAACTAATTTTTCAGTTACTTTAGATTTATCTTTATATACATTTTTGACACTGGCTTTTGCTACAAATCGTGGAGTGATGAATTTAAAAATATTTTGAATAATTGGAATTTTAGCAATTTCAAAAGCTATTGGAACACTTTTAGACTTTGTTGGATATCCAGCTGCATCAATAAGTATCAATTCTTTTACCATATTAGGATGCTTTAAAGTGAAATTCCAAGCAATATTTCCACCCAACGAATTACCTGCCAAAACACATTTTTCAACTCCAATTGATTTCAGGAAATTTTTTAGGAAAGTAACATAATTTATAATGTCATAATTTCTATTTGGAAACGGACCAGTAAGCCCATATCCTGGTAAATCCATTCTAATTACTCTGCGATTTATTATCAGCTCTTTGGACCAATCGTTGTAAGTATGAAGACTTGAAGCAGTACCATGAATAAGAACTATTGGAATAGAATCATTTTGTTCACCTTCATCTCTATAATGAACATTCATTCCATCTATTTTTACAAAATCAGAGGGTGATTTGGCGTATTTTTTCTTTAGCTGCTCAATGGGAATATTTTGATAACCAAATAATGAAATAATTAAAATAACTAAAATCGGAATAGATATTTTAAAANTTTTATTCATAATTATTGAGCTTAATAAAATGAATCTTTTAATAGGTTCGCTTAATTATACTTTTGGGCCATGGATCTTCAAATTCATGTCCATCTTCCCATAGTTTAATTTCTTTTTCATTCAGAAAACAAGTTTCTAGTTTATCTGTGAATTGATCTACTTGTTTTTTATCTCCNATTACGGTAAGGTCACAGTGTCTATCCCCAAAAGGACCAGATTCCTTTTGTAATTTTTCTTTTAGAAAATTTATTTCCATTTCTGAAAGACCATGGTTTTCATCTTCAATAATTCCAGCTCTCCAAGAGCCGATTATTTCTAAACTAATGCCACCTCCAGCTTGATTCCATAGAAGTGAATGCTTGCCTCTNCTAGCAAGCCAGAAAAAACCCTTACTGCGATAAATTTTATTTCCAAGATACTTATGACAAACTTCCCAAAGTCTTTCAGGGTGAAACGGTCTATTGTCTTTAATTACTCTCGACTCAAGATTATACGGTTGGTCGTCTTTCTTTTCGGAATTTATTATTGGTTTAAGCTCTTTAATTAACTGATCAACTTTAAAAAAATCATATTTTGGAAGTTCCAACAACGATTCAATTTTTAGATTGCCAAATAGTACAGAGTGGGTTGATACGTGTGGATTTATTTCTTGAATATAGGTGGCTACATCGGAAAGTTTATTTTCCTCAATTCTGTCTGCTTTAGTTAGAATAAGATGNCTGCAAAACATAATTTGTTCTACAAGTAAATTTACTGTNTCTCTTATTCCTTTAGAAATATTTTGTTGCATTTTAGCAATGAGATTTTCTCCGTAATTNAAATCGTGAGACAACATTAAACTATCCACTAGAACAAAAACACCAGTAAGATTAACCTCTCCATGATTCTTGAAAAACTCTACCAAGGGCATTGGATGACAACTTCCAGATGTTTCGATGATAATAAGCTCTGGCTCTTGAGTGGATAAAAGTTTTTTAAGAGCTTGGTCAAGTTTTTGGATTCCTTTTTTACTGCTNAGTACNCAAGAATTAATNGATTCAAGAATATTACGATTGCTTTCTACCANTTCTGTATTNCCAATNAGNTCTCCNTCTACATCCAATTCACTCATGTCATTAACGATAGCACAGACAGGTATGTTTTTTTTTCTTGATTGAGAAAGAAGATTAATAAAAAGTGTTGTTTTTCCAGAGCCAAGAAAACCATTAAGAATAACAACAGATACTTGATCGGTTTCTTTTGATGGTTTTTGTTTTAAATTTTTGATGACTTATTTTTTTAAGATCTTTTAAAAATAATATTAGTTAATTAAGAAATAATATTTTAAAGTCACTTATTTAAGAAAATGGCATATTATTTGTTTAATTATTATTAAAATGTATTCAAAAATCAATAAAAATATTGATAATCTGTCTCGCTATATTTGGATTTTTATGGTTCTAATTTCCCACAGTATTCTAATCATAAGCCAAAGGATGCCAAATATTGGTAATGAGAATTGGCTGGGGGGTAATTTATCCTTGAAAGTAAATAAGCATTGGGAATTTAATTTAGAAAATCAATTTAGGTACAGCATTGATAATATAAAGTTTGACAGAAATTTTACTGAGTTTCAAATTAAAGAAAGAGTAAATGATCAATTTAGTTGGGGAGTTAGTTATAGGTACATTGTAAAAAATCATGATTTTGAAAATATATTTCAAAATTATAATCGTTATAATTATTTCATCTCCCAAAACTTGGTTATTGGCTCAAATAGCAGATTCAATCTAAAATATAAACTTCAATACCAAAGGCGTAGAGAGAATTTTTTTAACACTAATAAATTTATTGGAGAGCTGAGAAAATTTTGGAGATTTAAAACTACTTTTTCTTATAACATTGCAGATTGGAAACTAGATCCTAAATTAGGAATTGAATTTTTTATTAGAGGNAACAATCACCCTACAGATCAATTTAATAAGTATCGTATCTCTATAGGAACTCAAAAAAAAGTTAATAAAAAACAAAGTATTTCTTTTAAATATATGTATGAAAAACAATATAAATCTTGGAATCCAGAAGTGTTTCATGTATTGGCAATTAAATACAATTACCAATTAAAATATCAAACTAAAAGTTATTTAAATAAACAAAAATGAATAAAATATATTCTATCCTTTTAATTGCTAGTTTATTCATTATTTCTTGTGAAAAAAACAATGGACTCACTTCATCAGGTGTTCCCATTATCATACCTAACGGAAATGAAATTTATTTAAACCAACCATCCGATTCTCTTTTTAGACAAAACAACTTACCTATATTAGAAATAAATCTGCCTACAGGTGCGTTAGATTATATTAACTCTGATCCTACTGCGGAAATAAATGTTGAAGGCAGTTTAACCTACAATGGAGAAACTATAAGCCCAATCGGAATAAGATACAAAGGATCAGTGGGTGCGTTTGTGGGTGGAGTAAGTGGTGAGAATTGGGCTAATCCGTCGGGAAGGAAAACAGCAACTAAACTATCAATGAAGTTTAAAATAGATTGGAAAGGATATCATTCTACATTTTATAACCTTAAAACATTGCAACTTCACTCAATGAATTTAGATAATTCTCAAATGCATGACCGTTTAGGATATTGGCTTTTTAGAAAAATGGGAGTACCTGCACCNAGGTGTNTTCATACAAAGCTTTATATAAATGGAGAATATAATGGCTTATTCTCATTGGTTGAACAAATAGATGAACAATTTGCTGACTATCATTTCTCGGACGGATCAGGTAATTTATACAAAGAAGTTTGGCCATTAAAATCAAATAATTCTATACAACCTGATAAAAAGTTTTATCAAGGACTCGTTACTAATAATTTTCAAGGAACTAAGATTGGTATTATTAAAAGTTTTGCTGAAAATATTTTAAATGCCAATNACTCTGAAATTCAATCAGTAGTTAATCAACATATGGACTTGAATAAAACCATTGCTCTTGCGGTGGTAGATAGAGCAATTAGAAATGATGATGGTCCTTTTCATTGGTATTGTGATTGGGGATCATGTGAGCCCCACAACTTTTTCTGGTATGAAAACCCAACTACCAATAANGTTCATTTGATCCCATGGGATTTAGATAATGCCTTTGAAAATATAATAAGTAATTCTAATCCTGTGACCCCAATTGCTGATAGCTGGGGAGATACTACTAATAATTGTCAAAGTTTTGGATATGGAGAATGGGAAATTTATCAAAAGTCAGCAGCATGCGATAGAATAATTGGAGGTTTGGCAAGATATAAACTTAAATACCAACAATTAAAAGATTCTTTAATAAATGGTCCCATGTCAGAATTTACTGTAAATTCTTTAATTGACCAATGGGTAACTCAAATTACAAATGCAACTCAAGAAGCCCATCAAATGCATAATGACGCATTAAATCCAACTACTTGGCAAAATGCCATTATAGAACTTAAATCTCAATTAGAACATGCAAGAAACAATTAATTTTATTTTTCAGAAATGCAGCAATTATCAGATTTACACTGACAATACTTCAAATTATATATATGGACAGCTGCAAGAGAAAATGCTGCTGAATATTTGAAAAGATTTGAAAGTCTTAANTCTGTATTTTGCTCTAATATTATGAAGGTAAATAGCGCAATCCATGAAACCCATAGCGCAGGCTTAATCCAAAATTTAGAAGTGTTTTTTATAGATCTTATAATAGCAAATAATGAAATAAATAAAAAACCAAAATCTAACCATATCCACCATGTAGGTGCTGAAGCGCAACAACTCTGAGTACAGGCTGATGCAAAAAATAAAAATGGAGTAGCTAAACAGTGAATCGTACACAATGTACTAGCAGATGCACCAATAATATCCGAGTTTATTTTTAATTTTAGTTCCAATATAAAAGATTATAAATATTCATTATTTCGAACAACATTTCTTAAATTTAAATCCACTACCACATGGACATTTTTCATTTCTTCCAACTTTAGAATAATCCCTAACATATGTATTTGAAGGTCCGCAACAACTTGAATTATTACAGCAAGATTCATTCTTTTCAATGTAGGGGTTATTATACATTTTTAATTCCATAGTATTAATAGAATTTATTACAAATATAAGATTACATTTTAGAAGCGCAACAATGTTGCATTTATTACATTAAAAGAATTAATTTTTATAATTATTGTTTTTTCTGTAGTAAAAGACAAGTCAAGTGGTGTAATTCAGAACTTGAAGCTTTTTTGCATGGGGTTACTCTATCACCCATAGTCCACATTTCTCCGGTAAATACTTTATAATATTCCTGATCTATAATTTCAAATGAAGTATCAGAAAGCCAGTTGTTGATTTCCTGTCTAGAATATACTTGTGTAATGAAGTTAGCCCCATGGCCATAACCGGCCTCAGGATGTTTATAAATATCTTTATGATAAATNTTTTCATTATATGGAAAAGTTAATATTAGAAATCCATTTTTTTCCAATAAATTATGAATATTTTTTATTGCTGTTTTATGATCTGGTATATGCTCTAATACACTAAGACAGGTTGCAAATTGAAATTTTTCAGTTGTTGTAGGATTGGTAATGTCATCGTTAAAAATTTTGTAGTGCCTATTGAAATAACTATTCCAATATCCATCCATTTTATCGATTGCTTTTACATTAAAACCACAAGTTGATAATAGATGAGGCCAAGAGGATTTACCTGGGCCAATATCAAGCACATTCCCATTGCATAAAGTNCTCATATGTTTAATAGTAAAACTATATTCAGTAGACCTTTCATTAATTAAAGGAAATGGTCTTTTCTTTTGTTCTAACTTAAGGATAGGGTTTAAATATTTACTTCCTATAAAGTCGTAAATTTTTAAAATTATTTTTTTCATATACTTAAATTATATTATAAAATGATAAAGAGCTACTAACTTAATAATGAAAATTAGTTAGTAGCTCTTAAAATGCACTATGTCAAATATTTTAATTTGTATCAATAATATTTAAACATAGATAATTAGTAAGACAATTTCTACTTAAGTTCTTCTCCTTGTTTTTTAGATAAAACTCTCCAACACTCATGTGAGCCAGATTGTGACTTTGTTACTGCAAAATAACGATTGTTTTTTTGTCTTACTTCATATTCATTAGAATCAAATTTTGATTTACTTTTTACATCGTAAAAACTCAGAGATATTTTCATAGTTTTAAATTTTGTGATTGTCAGTATATTTATGTCTAACAATCTGATTAATTAATAGTTAAGTGAGAAAAATTTTGAATCGTAATAACAGATTACAAGAATAACCTTTTCTCNCTCTCAAATATAGAAAAATTCCATAGACTCAACACTGTTAAACTCTATAATTAAAATTTAATTTCAGAGGAAAATCTAGGTTTTGGGATTTTTAGCATAGTTTTAAATAAAACTGGTATAAAAATTAACTAAAAAATAATTTTTATCTGGGTTAAAAAAGATTTAAAATTTTTGTAAAATTATTGAAATTGCTTTTAATTTATGACGTCTTGTCTAAACCTAATAAGCATTTGAGGATTTGTTTGCCCACTTATCCCTCTATTGACATAGTTTTTGTTATNGAAAAATGATGGACTAACGGTAGTCCAAAGTTCAGTTATAGAATTGCCCATAAAAACAATTCGATTTTTAGTCTCTAATGAATCTAGTTGAGTATTTGCGTTCTTGTATTTCGATTGATTTNGCCAATCTTGACCATTAACTTCTATTAGTTTTAGTGAAGTTAACAAAATAAAAATGCAACATATTTTAACTTTTGTCTTACTTCTCTAGTTATTTAAGAAGATATATCCATTTAAAGATGTAGCAATTATAAGCCAAATCAGATAGGGTAGAATAAATACAGAATTTAATTTTACTTCTCTCCAAAATGAATAAAGTATATAACCAATCAAAAAAGTTAAACTTAATATCGTAATTAGNCCNAGAAATATATAGTGAAAGTTAAAAAAAATAGGACTCCAAGAAATATTTAGAATTAACTGAGCTATATATAACAAGATTAACTTTTTTTTATAAACGTAATTCCAAGAAATACTCATATAGAAAGCAAGACAAATCATTATAGTAGTCCAAGCTGCACCAAAAACCCATCCCGGAGGTTCCCAAGGTGCTCTTATCAAATTATAATACCATTCTGATNCTCCACCTTCTCCTGATAAAANCATACCTAAATACAGGGCTGAAAAGTTAATTATTAAAAAAAATATAGTTCTTAATATCATGTAGCAGAAATATACTAGTAAANATATTTATAAAATGACTTGCAAGAATGCAAATATATATGGTTGTAAAATAAATGAGGTTAAAAACTAATTGGTTGGTTTACCTTTATTTTCACCATCTAACCAAATGTTATCTTTTACTTGTCCTAAATATTTAAAATTACGATGCTTATTTTGAGCTTCAAATTNTTCCATTTCTTCACGAGTCTCTCGCATTAACCTTATGGATTTGGTAGAATTAGCTAAAACAATTGACATATAAAAACCATCCTTTAATCTTTTTGGTTTGCTTGAAGGTCTTCCAGTTTTTTTCATTTTAATATCAATATTTAGTAATTAAAGTTTGAATTATTCATAACAATTAATTCTAAAACTAATCTAAACAATTTTCTCTATAAAAGTAAATTGAAAACAGATTTATTCAACTATTTATCAAAATATAACAAATTTGTTAAAATAAGTTAATTGTAATTAGTTTTTTTATTTATTGTAAAACCTAGTTTTAATATTTTATGAAACAAATATTAAAAGTTTTCTTTTTTAAAAAATAAACAAATATTTATTAGGATTTAATAAATTAGTAGACTTCAAAAACATATACTTAATGAAAAGATTTACCATTCTATTTTTACTTTTTTATTTTAATTATCTACATGCTCAAACAGTTAATTTAGGAGCACCTACTGGATGGAATGGTAAAATTAACACCAATTCTATTCCTATTAAGACAATGCCTGGATACAATCAGGCTGTAATTAATTCGGAGGATATAATAAATGACGCTCTAAAAGATAGACCTTGGAGGTTTGGCTACAAATACGATGTAAATTTCTCCACAAAAAATTCAGGAATATGGACAAATTTACCAAATGGCGATAAACTTTGGCAATTGTCAATTGAATGTAAAAATGCTCTAACAATAAACCTTATAATTGAGAATTATTATCTTCCAAAGGGAGCTCATCTTTACTTATACGACGTAGATAAGACCAATAAAGTAGGTGCTTACACATCAATCAATAATAAAAAAGACGGTGAATTAGGAACAGAGCTTGTTCATGGTGAGAGAATTATAGTTGAATATTTTGAGCCCGCTAGTATTGAAAATAATGGAANTTTTAAAATTTCTAATGTGATTCACGGATATAGAAGTTTAAATCATATTCAAAATGATTTAGTAAGAGGNTTAAACTCATCAGGAGATTGTAATATTGATGTTAATTGCCCATTGGGTATAGGATGGGATAATGAGATAAGATCTGTGGCTATGATTGTTGTTGGNGGAAATGGAATTTGTTCAGGAGCCTTAGTTAATAATACATGTAATGATGGAACTCCTTATTTTCTTACTGCTAATCATTGNTTAGGAGGAAGTACTGGTTCATGGGCTTTTAGATTTAATTGGCAAAGTCCGCCAGGAACTGAGTCTTGTGCTACAACCATAGGATCAGTAGACCCAGGTCCACCTTATGACCAAACTGCTAATGGTGCTACTACTCTTGTTAGTGCGGCAGCTTCAGATTTTGCTTTATTGGAAATAACTAATATGACACTTTCTATTGCTCAAAATTGGAACTGTTTCTATGCCGGTTGGGATGCTTCTGATTTAACTACAGTTACACAAGCTACGGGTATTCATCATCCATCTGGCGATGTTAAAAAAATATGTAGAGAAAATAATGCACCTTTTCATTCAAATAATGGAGGGGCAGCTACTTGGTATATTACTCAATGGGAACAAGGTGTAACAGAACCTGGATCATCAGGTTCTCCATTATTTGATCAAAACCATAGAATTATAGGTCAACTATATGGAGGAGCAGCTGCTTGTTCAGGAACTGTTGACAACAATCAATACGACTATTATGGAAGAATGGGTGTTTCTTGGAATAATGGAATTGCTAATTATCTATCTACAACTGCTTGTGGTTCTTCGATATTAACTAATGATGGATGGGATCCTAATACACCAACNTTACCAGATGATGCTGGTATTTCTGGAATAGCTTCACCATCAGGACCTTATTGTGTAGATAATTTTGATCCTGAAATTACCNTAAGAAATTATGGAACTAATAATTTAACAAGTGTTACTATTAACTATGATATTGATGGATTAAATGTCATATCTTATCCTTGGACTGGAAATCTAGTTCCAGGAGCAACTGAAAGCATTATTTTCCCGAATATGGTTTCTACAGCAGGATCGCATACCTTTAATGTAAGTACCTCATTACCAAATGGAAATAGTGATAGTAATCCTTTAAACGACGCTGGTAGCTCTAACTATTCTGCTACAATTGGAGGACAAGACATATTGCTTGAAATAAATACGGACTGTTGGGGTTCTGAGGTTACATGGACCATAGAAGATATCAACTCAAATGTCCTAGCTAGTGGAGGACCATATAGCGATGTTACAGGAGGAGAATACATAACTGAAAACTTTTGCTTAGCAGTAGATTGCTATGATTTTATTATAAATGATAGTTACGGAGATGGTATGTTTGGTTCCCAATGGGGATCCTGTACTGTTGATGGAAACTATACAATTACAGATGTTTTGTCAGGCACTATCTTAGCATCAACGTTGGCTGCCAATGCAGATTATGGAAATCAAGAAATAAATAATTTTTGTCTTTCTCAGCCTGCCATATGTGGAATGAATGTAGTCAGCTCTGTTACTGATCCCCAGTGCATAGGAATTGATAATGGATCAATTAATGTTGCTGTTTCGGGAGGAGCACCGGGATATACTTATAGTTGGGCAAATTCTCTCGGCAACTCCTCAAGTTTAAGTGGACTTTCTGAGGGTAGCTTTACATTAACGATTTCAGACTCTCTGTTATGTGACACCATAATTAATTATGACTTAAATTATTTAACAACTTTATCACTTTCAAATAGCTCTTATGATATAACTTGTAATGGGGCAAATGATGGTTCTGTNTCAGTAACTCCTTCTGGGAGTTCTGGTTATTTATTCGATTGGGGTTCAGGATTTAATAATATTTCAAGTTTAAGTGGGTTATCTGCAGGAATTTATACTGTAAATGTTATGGACACTAATGGTTGCATGATATCAACATCATTCAATATTGTAGAACCGCCTGCAAACCAAGTTAGTTTTAACTATACTATGAATGATTTAATGGTTTACTTCACCAATACATCTTCATTAGGAGCCAATTCATGGGATTTTGGAGATGGATCTACTAGTTCCTCTAGTAATCCCTGGCATACTTATTCTACAAACGGGATTTATAACGCTTGTTTGAATTTAACTACCTCTTGCGGTGTCCTAACTTATTGTGAAGACATTACAGTTTTTGACTCAAGCAGTATTGATGTTTTAGAAATATCTAATGATTTAATTAAAGTATATCCTAATCCTTCTAAAGGGATTTATAATATAAATCTAATATCTAAATCAGATATTTCACTTAATGTTTTTGATTTATCTGGAAGATTAGTTCTTTCTGATAAACTAAAAAANACCAANAATATTGAACTTGATATTTCTGACAAATTNTCTGGAACTTACATTTTAAAAATGGTTATTGATGATCTTCACTATCAAAAAAGAATTATTCTTGCNAGGGAATAGGTAANTCTTAACTTACAATTTTAAAATTTGTTCAATTTCGTTTTTGTAGTCGTACTTTAAATCGGGATGAAGNTTTAATAAAATCTTTTCAACTTTCATTATTTCTCTATCAAAGATTCTAGTAAGTGGAATACTTTTAGAAATAGAGGGACTAAATTCTTTTAGCTTTTTACAAAAATATAGCAGTAATTCCACCTCAGTTTGTTTTTTTTTAGAATAACGAATGTTTTTCTTAGTGTTTCTTAAAATTTTCCTAATACTTTTCTTAATGAAATAGTAACTTTTTCTATTTATTTCTTCGAATTCAATATCAATTTCTTCCTTAATTCCCTTTATAAAATAGTTTTCATCATCAGCTTCAAAAAGCAAATAGGTGAGAAGTTCTTTATTTTCTTTTTTAAATTTAGAAAGACTTAAACAAAGTTCAGAAAGTTCTTCTCTGTCACGATTTTTTAGTTCTTCCTTTATTGCTTTAACTCCTGCTGCTTTCATTTTTTTAATTGCTCTATATCTTTTTTTATATTATTTAAGTTTTTTCTAAAAATATAAGCAGTTCTGTAAGAACCCATATGGATTTTAAATTCTTCCCATAAACTTAATTCATTTTTAGGGGAAAATAAAGTGAAAGTTAATAAACAATCCCCGCTTTTGTCTTCATAAATTTGTTCAGTATTAAGTATTCCTGGATTAAAAAATAGATCTTGAAAATTAAAACAACTAAGCCTTCTTAGCTTATTTTTTTCAATAAAAAGAATTTCTTCATCCCATGTGCCATCTTTTTCATTACTATTTATAAAACANCTTCTTATGGAACCAAGATGACCATCAGCTACTATGTCTTTATTAATGGGACTAATATGGTCAACATAGACAGACCAAATTTCAGCATTATTAGAATTTCCTAGATAATTGTATACTGTTTGTCTAGAAGCATTTATTAAAATACTTTCTTTAATTAATTTGTAGCTAAAGGATTTCTCCCTTTTGTAGGGACTAAACATAACTATTGATATAATAAAAAACATCAATAATAATGGAAATAAAAATAAAGATTTTTTAAAAGTTCTTTTACTTTTTATCATGAGATATTATAGTCTTATCTACAAACTTCACAAATCCCTTTAACATTTACAGANATATTATGAATTTCATGTTTTGGTAAAGAAATATTTAAAGAATTTAATACATCTTCGCATGTAACAGTTTCACATTTGGAACATTTGAAATGAATATGATTGTGTACATGATTTTCTGAACTACAATCCATACCACAAATTGCATAATAAATTTCGTTATTGCTCTGAAAGGCAGTGTGTATAATTCCTTTCTCTTTCAACTTTTCTATTGTTCTATAAAGAGTAACCCTGTCAATAGGCTGCATGATACTTCGAATATTTGAATAACTCATAGCTGATCCATTGTTCTGCATTTTTGTCAATAAACTAAGCCGATTAGAAGTTGCCTTAAGATTTCTCTTTTTAAGCATCTCTTTTATTTTATTACTTTCCACAACGTTAATTTAAAAAAAAAGCAGATAATATATTACCTGCTCTTTAATAAGTATTAAAAAATTAAATTATAATACTAATGATCTTCACCACAGTGAACCTCTACATTTCCAGGATAAACTGGACTTGGAAGACTATCACCATCAGCAGTTAAATATAGTGTGTCTGAAANATCATAACCACTAGCTTCAATAGATTCTAATTGATCATCACAATATTCACCTAGCTCTTCAAGTTCATATTCTGTTCCACCTATTTCAGTGGCAGCATGACATTCTGCACACTTATTACATGAGCTTAAACTAAATACAGCTAAAGCTCCTAAAAAGATTGCTACTTTTTTCATTTTTTTTCATTTTAATTGGGTTCAACATTATTAAATTTCGTATAAAATCAGCGAACCCATTTATGATTTTATACAAATATTTTTTTTTAAATAGTTAACGACAGTTTTACATAAATGTTTCTTCCAGGATTTGGTATATCATATGTTTTGAGTCTAGATAGATGATCAATGTATTTAACATTCAGTAAGTTATTTACACCCAAAGAATAATTAATATGGTATTTTGAAGAAANAGATCCAGTACAATCTAAATTGATCAGTTGGTAAGAAGGGCTTGTCGATTCATAAGTAGCAACATTATCTTGCGCAAAGAAGTGAATATACTGAGCAGATAGGCTATTAATTCTTAATTTGTTTTCTCCTTTAATATCTACTTTTATTGTATTGTTTAATCTATTCTGAGGAATAAATGGAAGATTTTGTTCAGTTGATAGCAAAGATAAATTACTTTCTAGATGTAACCAATGTGCCATGTGTGGATGATAATGAATAGCAATATCTCCACCGTAAAAAACAACATCTGTTTGTTCCATTTCAAATATATCAAGTCTTGAGGCAGAGTCAGTTTGACCCGTTGGATTTTTGTATATATAATTATTAATTTGATTGATAAATGGATTGATGACAAATTCTAGGTGGTCGAAATGTGTACCCAAATAAAAATCAATTTGGTTTGCTATTTCAGATTCAAAAGTTCTATCGCCAACCAAAAATTGCATTGTAGCGTGATGTACTCCATTAGCTAGTAATTCAGAAATATGGGGAGGNCTAAAACCAGTAGAGACATTTAATCTTGTGGTTAGTTTTTTTGAAGATCTTGCAATACCAGCAGAGTAGTTAATTCCATTAAAGGTTGTATTAAAACCACCACTAGCAATTTCTGTAATACTTCGCTGATCATATCTTGCACCAGCTTGAATATTCCACAAATTGAAAGTTCCTTTTAANAGAGANAATGCACCTAGGTCAGTGAAATTTGCATCTGGGACTAATATTTCTTCTGCATATTGTCCATTTAAATTACTTTGCAACATTCCTTGAGAACCAGAAACTATTTCAAAATGTTTATTGAAATGATGTTTCCAACGAAAATTATAGGAAGTATTTTGCAAAGTCATATCAATTCCAGCAACGGATACTTTTTCGCCATATTCTTTTAATTCATTNGAAGTGAATCCAAGTTGAGCAATAATTTCATCTTTCTTGAAATAAAATTTGTTTTCCCACTGTACNAAATGGTTTAANATNTTTTGAGCAGGTATTGTATAAGATCTGTTTCTGNTATAACTAAGAAAGCTGGAAACATCTGGATTAGCATCATGTGTATGTCCAGGAAGTCCATTCTGAAAATAAAGAAGTTGATATCTAAAATTAGTAATCCAATTTTTTTTATTGTAACCAATAGCTGTTTTAAAAGATGCCCCACTATTTTTTGAATTCACAACAAATTCATTATTTGAAAAATTCATAAAACTATTGTCTCCAATGGCATAGTTATTCCTTGAAAAGTAACCTCCATAAACAGCGAAACGTAAGTTATCTTTTGATTTTTTATAAGAGATTTTGTTAAAAGTAGTCAGAGAGTTAGTTTCAAATTTAGTACTCGCTTTAATTTCTTCATTATTCAAATTTACATAGGGTTCATCTGCAAGATAGATAACCCCTCCTAAAGCGTCTGCTCCATAAATTAGAGAGCTTGGTCCTTTAATTACCTCAACTCTGTCAATTCCTAAGTTTAATACAGCAAATCCATGATCTGCACCCCATTGCTGATTTTCTAATCGTAGACCGTTNTGTGAAGTGAGTANACGCATTCCNGAAAGTCCTCTTATAANTGGTTTTGCGATTCCATTTCCNGTGGAGAAATTGTAGATNCCAGGAATATTACTCATTGCATCAACAAGATTAGTTTGCTCAATTTTATTTAAGTCAGCTATTTTTCTAGACTCTACTGGAAATGCGCTGTAACGCTGTAGTTTGGAATCAGATGTTGATATTATTACCTCGTCTAAATGAATATGTGCAGGATTCAACTTTACTATAACTGCATAGTCATAGCCATCAACTTTTATCATTTTACTATCATACTCTGGAGCAGATATTTGAATAGTCATTTGGTTATCTACAATATTATCTAATTGCCATGTACCTGAACTATCAGCTTTAGACCCATTTTGGGTTTCTAAACAATATATTTTTGCAAAAGGCACTCCATCACCTGTATTATTATCCACGACTTTACCTTTCAGGATTTGACTATGTCCCAATTGGCATAAAAAAGCTAGTAGTATTGCAAATTTATTTTTCAATATTTTTGATTTAAGGGCAAATATATAATTTATTGCAACAATGTTGCAATAAAAGAATGTTTAAATATTAAAATTAGCAATAGTAAAATCTATAACTTTATATAAAAATGACCATTAAAAAATCTTTAATATTAGTCCTGTTATTTCCTTTTTTTGTCTTAGGCCAACAATACTTGACATACAATCATAATGGGATAAATAGAGATTATATTTTTTATCAACCAAGTGGACTTAATCCTGGAGCTCCATTAGTTTTTGTAACTCACGGATACTCATCTAGTGCTCAAAATATTATGAATTATTCTGGATTTAACACGTTGGCACTCCAAAATCAATTTGCAGTTTGTTATCCTCAGGGAACTCAAGATAATTGGGGGAATAATTTTTGGAATGTTGGCTATCTTTTTACATCAGGTAGCAATATTGATGATGTTGATTTTTTAATCTCCCTAGCTCAAGAACTTCAAAATACTTACAACCTTTCTTCTGAAAATACTTTCCTTACAGGAATGTCTAATGGAGCAGAGATAAGTTATTTAGTAGCTTGTGAGTCACCAGGGACTTTCAAAGCTTATGCACCTGTTGCAGGAACTATTTTTACGGATGGATTACCAAATAATATATGCAATGGAATACCTTGTCCTATTTTTGAAATTCACGGAGAAAATGATAATGTAACTTTATTTGACGGTGATCCTAACGATCAGTTTTGGGGCCCTTATTTATCAATTGATTCTGTTGTTAATTTCTGGGTAAATAATTCAAACCTTACTAATTTATTTATAGATACTCTTCCAAATAATAATAGCAATAACAAATACACTATTTCTTACAAATACAGTTCTCTTAATTCTGATAATGAAGTATGGCTATATAAACATATGGATGGACATTCATGGGATGTAGATGATATAAGTACCCAGAACGAAATTTGGAATTTTTTTACTAAATATATAACGGTTAACAATACTAGTATTAAAGAAAATAAAGAACAAACTCAACGAAAATTAATTAAAATTGTCAATCTTATGGGGCAAGAAGTTAAGGATTGTAAAAATGAGATTTTGTTATACTTCTATGATGATGGATATGTGAAAAAAACAATTTTATTAGAGTAATAGCTAAGGAAAAAAGTTAAATTTTACTAACTCTTACAGCGTTCAACCCTTTTGGACCTTTTTCTAGTTCGAAAGAAACTTTATCCCCCTCTAAAATTTCGCCAGTAATACTACTTACATGAACAAAATACTTTTCATTGGTTGAATCTTCTTTGATAAAACCATAGCCTTTATCATTATTGTAAAATTCTAATTTACCCTTTTTTATTGGGTCACTTTCGTCAGGTTCTTTACTAGGAACACCTAGAACAATATCTTCAGCTTTAATAACACTTTTTTTAGTAGCATCTGGTGGAGTATCAGTGAAATTTCCATTTTCATCAATGTAGGCTATTGATTCTTCAAAAGTTTTCTTTGGATTGGCCTTTCTTTCTTCCCTTCTAGCAAGTTTTTCTTGACGTTTTTTTAAACGTTTTTTTTCTTTTTCTTTTTTACTAAAAGTTTCTTGTGATTTCCCCATTTATTTAAATAATTAATGCAAATATAATGTTATTATCTAAAATATAAATTCTCTTATCAATTCAAAATAGTCAAATACCATAATTAGACTCTTACTCCCATAATACATATGTCATCAATTTGCTCCAAATCACCTTTCCATTCTTCAATTTCTTTATTTAGAAGTTCTCTCTGTTTTCTCATGTTTTCTTCTTGAATAGAAAGTAAAAAATCTTGGAATTTTAAGGATTTATATTTTTTACCTCTTTCACCTCCAAATTGATCCATAAATCCATCTGAAAAAACATAAATACTGTCTCCTTTTTTAAGTTTTATTTCATGAGATTTAAATGGTTTACTATATTCAAAACTTCCTATTGGTTGTCTATCAGCACCTATTTTTTGAAGTTTTTTATCTCTTACTAACCACAACGGATTATATGCTCCAGCATATTTTAATTTATTACCTTCTATACAACAAAGAGCAATATCCATACCATCTTTTACATTTTCTTCGCTTTGACCAAACTCCTCAACAACGAGCTCTTTAGTATTATCTAGTATTTTACCAGGATCTGATAAATTATACTCTCTTACAGATCGGTTTAAAGCATTATTACAAACCAAACTTATCATTGCTCCAGGAACTCCATGTCCAGTACAATCAGCAGCAGCAAAGTATGTTTTATTATCGTGATATTCCAGCCAATAAAAATCTCCAGCAATTACATCTTTTGGTTTATAAAGAACAAAACTATCTTTTAAATATGCTTTAACAGCTCTGTTAGATGGTAGTATAGCTGATTGTATTCTTTTTGCGTAATTTATAGAATCTAATATTTCTTTATTTTTTTCTTCTAATCTTTCTCTTGCCTCTCTATCTTTAATTTGAGCTTCTTCTTTAAGTTTTGAAGTATAGCGCCTTTGACCAATATATTTTCTAAAAGTGTAAAAAGAAAACGACAATAATAAAAGTAATCCGCCCCAGAAAGGAATTGCTGTGGCAGGATTAGAGAACCAAGGTCCTACAACTGAAAGTTTAATTTTCATAGGTTTTGAGTAATTCATATCTCTATCTATCGATTGAAATTCTATTTCATATTTCCCAGATTTTGTTGGCTGAAAAACAAATTCATTAGAATTGATAGTCATGGATTTCACAGAATCTTTTCGAGAAATTTTTACTAGAAATTTTAGCTTATCAGATTTGGTGTTAAAACTATTAGAGTTTAATAAAATTTTTGTTTTAGTCCCTTTAAGGATTTTTTCTTTATTAGCTACTAATTTTTCAATTGAACTGTAGGTACTTGACGGCGTTTCAATTTCATTAATAAATACATTAGGTGTCTGATGTGTAGGAACATAAGCAGTTATACCATTTTTTCCTCCAAACCATAATTTATCACCATTAATTCCATAAATTGTTTTAATAGTATTTTGTAAAAGGCCATCTCTTTTATCTAGACTATTCCACATTTCTCCGTTAAAGTAACAAACCCCACCTCCCCAAGTTCCAACCCACACATTATCAAAGTCGTCAACAAAAGTAGAAAACGTTTCATCTGAAGGAAGCCCATCACGCATGGTGTAATGTTTGAATTCTTCACCATCATACATTTGAATTCCTGTTCCATCAAGAGCTATCCAGTAATTATTTTTTGAATCAACTGAAATATCCCAAATTAAATTATTGGCAAGGCCATTCGAATTATCAAAGTTGGTAAAACTTTCTCCATCAAATACGGAGAAACCATTTGCATAGGTTCCATAAATTATTTCACTGTTTTTTCCAACAGCTACACTCGAATTAACAGATGGCCTGACTAAACCATCAGATTCTTTGTAAATTATTAAGGAATCATTTTTATACATTCCTAAACCTTTATTTGAAGCTAACCAGATTGTTCCTTCGTTATCAAAATCAATATCAAATATATAAGTATTAGAGGGTAGATTTATTTCTTTAGTAATATCTGTAATAATTCCGTTTGAATATTTAGATATATTTCTATAACCAATCATCCATAAACTACCATCACTTGCAAAATTTATTTTAAGAATTCTGTTAGATTTTAAACCACTATTTTTTTTATCAAAATGATTTATTACTATACCATTATCAATTTTGTATAAGCCATTTAATCCTCCAGCCCATAAATAGCCTTCGGAATCCATTTTAATATCATTAATATTTTCATTTGATTTTAACCCTTCAGATTCTGATATAGAATTAAATGAAATAGGATCATATACATAAACACCATCTACTTCAGAGGTAATAAAGTAAACACCATCTTTAGATTTACTTATTGAAGTTGTTTTGATATCTTTTAATCCATTTAATTCATTACTTATTATTGTTTTGAAAGTTTCATTCTTCTTATTGACAAATCCTTTATCTGTAGCAAGCCACAGCCCATTGTTGTCAAACAATATATCGTTGATTATATTACTAGGTAAACCATTCATAGTTGAATATGCTTTAAATTTAATGCCATCAAATTTTAACAACCCTCCATTTGTCCCTAACCATATATTACCTAACGGGTCAGCTTCAATAACATTTATATAAGAATCATTAGATGTAAGTCCAGTAAAATTTCTTTGATCTAATGTTTTAAAGTTTTTTCCATTAAAAATACAAATACCTCCACCTGTGCCAATCCAAATATTATTTCCTATTACTTTTAATGAAACAACACCTCCATTACCCATCCCATTAGAAAAATTATAATTTTGGAATTCAATCCCATTATAAATTGATAAACCCTCCATGGTGCCCACCAAAATATTGCCTTTTAAATCTTCTGATATACAAAAGACAGTATTACTTGCTAATCCTTCTTTTGTCGTAAAATGATTGATTACATCTCCATCTTTCCATTCAACAAGTCCATTTTTATTGTAAGCAATCCATAAGTTACCTTTACTATCTTCAAAAATTCCTCTGATAATATCATTTGGNAGGCCATCAAAATAATTATAATTCTTAATATTTAATCCATCATATACTGAAAGCCCATTAAATGTTCCAAAATAAATATTATCATTTTTAGAAATTATTGACTGACGAATAGTATTACTAAGCATCCCATCAAAAATGGAAATATGGTCCCAAGAACCTTTGGTTTGTCTTGCAATTTTAAAATCTAAATTTTTAGTTTCTCCACTTTGTTCAAAAACTTTAATATTAGTTTTTAAATTTTTAGAATAATGATATTTAATTTCATTTCTTGTTGCAATATTGATGTTCCAATTACCAATCGGAGGGTTAAATGAATATTCACCTAACATATTTGTTGATGTAGACCAAAAAACTTTATTAGTATTACTATTTATTAAATTAACTTGAACACCAGGTTGGGGAGAACTTCCGTCTTTAGTTATAACTTTTCCCGAAATTTTAGATTTTTTATTTAAAACTAAATTGACATTTTTAATTTGATTTTCAGATAATGTAATTTTTCTTGTCCAATCATAAGTATCTTCATAAGTGCTGCCAATTTGATAAGTACCAGGTTTAACCCATATTTTAACATATCCATCTTTATCAAACTGATAAGTTTCAATTGTTTTATCATTTTTTAAACCAAAAAAACCATTTGAATAAGACTTTCCATTTTCTTTTTTAACATTAATTTTTAGTTGAGCATATTTTTTATCAATGATATTTAAATTGAAAAATGGGTTATATGACCCAAAAGAATTAGCAACAATTACTATCGTATTTTTTCCTTTTTTAAAATTATAATCGAAATACATATACTTACTTTCTTCATTAGAAATTACTTTTTCTCCGTTGATATAAATAGTAGCATTAAATTCATAATTTCCTAGGCTTAATCCTCTCAAATGATTGGAAGAAGATTCTACACTGCAGGCAGCAATAAACGTAGTTCTAAAATTAATTTCACCAAATAATTGTTTTAAAGAAAAAGTAATATTTTTATGCTTTGAAAGGTTTAATAGTTTTAAGTCACTAGTATCCAATGATTCAAAATATTTATTCACATTTTTTGTAATTATATCAATATTTTCAGATTTAAAGTTTAAATCATTTGCAATAATCCAATTGTTAATTCTTGCTTTTTCAATTGAGTTGCTAGGTAAAACAACTTGAGAAAACATAGAAATGCTGCATAGCAATAAACAAAATATAAATCCAATTTTTCGTAACATTTTTCTTAATTTAAATTTAGACTCTCACTCCCATTATACAAATGTCGTCTATTTGTTCTTCATTCTTCATCCAATTAGCTAATTCAATTTCCAGTAATTTATTTTGCTTTTTTTCTTCCTCTTTACTTATTTTAAGAAGGAACTTTTTGAAGTTAGCAGCCATATATTTTTTACCATTTTCTCCGCCAAACTGATCTTGATAACCATCTGAATAAATATAAATCATATCATTTTTTTGAAGCTTCAGAGTATGTTTAGAGAATGGCTTAATATTTAAAGTTTCCAACCCTACTGCTTGAGAATCTCCTTTATAGGTTTTAATTTCTCCTTTACTTACTACTAATAATGGATTATGAGCTCCCGAAAATTCTAATGAATTTTTCTTAAGATTTAATTTACAAATAGAAATATCCATTCCATCTTTTTGGTCATCGTTTTCATCTTGATTTAAAGATTTAATAATCAGTGCTCTCATCTCATCTAAGATTTTGTTAGTTTCCTTAATTCCTTTCTCCACAATAATTTCATTTAGCAGGGAAGTGCCTATCATACTCATAAATGCACCAGGAACACCATGACCAGTACAATCAGCTACTGTAAAAAATATATTTTCATCTTTATCTTTAAATACCCAGTAAAAGTCACCGGAAACAACATCTTTAGGCTTGAAGAAGGTGAAACTTTTAGGAATAACAGATTTTCTGTATCCTTCTGATGTCATCATTGCATCTTGTATACGTTTAGCATAATTAATTGAATCAACAATTTCTTTATTTTTTTCTTCTAATCTTTCCCTTGCCTCTCTATCTTTTATTTGAGCTTCTTCTTTTAATTTTGCAGTATACTTTCTTTGACTTAAATATTTATTAGAGGAGTATCCAGAAAGAGATATTAATAGTAAAAGAAATCCCCAAAAGGGTATGGCTGTTGCTAAGTTTTTGTACCAAGGCCCCACGACTTTTATTTCGATTTGTTTTAACTTAGAGTAGTTCATATCTCTATCAATCGACTGAAATTCAATTATATATTTCCCTATTTCTTTAGGAAAAAACTCAAATTTATTACTTTTAATAAGTTGTGATTCTTTAATACCTTTTCTAATAATATTGACAATATATTTTTGTTTTTCTTTTTTTGTATTGAAGCTGTTAGACTTTAAAGTAAAAGTAACTCTTGTTTCTTGAAGTATTTTCCCTTTTTTATCCAATAGATCTTCTATCGAACTAAATGATTCACTTGCAGTTTCAATCTTATCTAAAAAAACAGATGGTGTTTGTTGTTTGGGAATATAAGCGGTTATTCCATTTTCACTACCAAACCAATATTTATTTCCATCGATGCTACATATTGACCCTACTAAATCGTCTAAAAGACCATCTCTAGTGTCTACACTATTCCAAATTTCACCATCAAAGTAACAAACCCCTCCACCAAAAGTCCCTATCCAAACATTATCAAAATCATCTACATGAGCAGTGAAAGTTTCTCCAGCTGTAATTCCATCTTTAATTTGGTAACTGTGAAATTCTTTTCCATCAAACATTTCTACACCTTTTCCGTCTAAAGCAAGCCAATAATTATTTTTAGAATCTACAGCTAGATCCCATATCCTATTATCTCCAAGACCATTAGTTTCATCATAATTAGTGAATTCAATACCATTAAATATTGAAAAGCCATATCCATATGTACTGTAAATTACCTCTTCATTTTTTCCAATGTTTACATCACAATTTGCATCTGCTCTAACAAGTCCATCAGATTCGTCAAAAAGTTTAAAATCTCCATTTTTAAAACGACCAAGACCTCTGTTGGTTGCTAACCATATAGTTCCTTCATTGTCAAACGCTATGTCTTGAACACTAGTGTATGGGGGAATTTTTAATTCTTCATCCATTAATTTAACTTCTCCATTGTTATATCTATAAATACTTTCACCACAAAGCCAAATGGAACCATCGTCTGCAAACTCAATTTGGTTGAGATAGTTATATCTTAGTTCACTGTTCTCTGCATTAAAAACTTTTTCTATTCTTTCATTTTTAATTTTTAACAATCCATTCACTCCACTTGCTGCCCATAGAAATCCATCTTTGTCAAATTTGAGATCTAAAATTCCGCTTGTCCAATTTGGAGGAATTGGCATACCCTCAAGAGAAGTCATTTTTCTAAAAGAATTTGGGTCGTATAGACTAACCCCATTTGCAGTACCTATAAAATAAACACCGTCTGTAGATTTACTGATGCATTGAATATTTTCAAATCTTATTCCATTTTTTTCAATTGGCACAATAGTTTTTATAATACCATTTTTAATGTTAACCAAACCTTCATCTGTTCCAGCCCATAGACCATCATCATCACAATAAAGTTCGGTGATAGAGTTATCTAAAAGTCCATCTCTTTCATTAATAAAAGTAAATTGTGACCCATCATATTTTAAAAGTCCACCTAATGTACCAATCCAAATATTGCCATTTTTATCTTTTTCAATGGAGTTAACCCATGAAGCTCGATGATTAAAATCTGTAAATTTTGAAAGGTCAAAGGATTTGAATTTATTTCCATTGAAAATTGAAAGTCCTCCACCAATGGTCATCCAATTTCCAACTCCAGAAAACGTACCACATCCTATCCATATACTTTTTCCTACAGCTTTTACATCAGTAATAAAACCATTTCCAATTCCCGAAGAAAAATCATAGTTTTTAAACTCTTTGCCATTAAAAATAGAAAGTCCAGAATTTGTTCCTATTACTATATTTCCTCTGTCATCTTCATCTAAAGCATTTACAAAATTAGAAGGAAGTCCATCTTTTTTTGTGTAATGACTAATTACTTTTCCATCTTTCCATTTCACTAAACCCTTCTCCATATATCCTATCCATATATATCCCTTGCTGTCTTCGAACAACTCTACAATTGGTCCGTTAGGCAAACCTTGATCGTAATTATAGCTTTTTACTTTTAGACCATCATATATAGATAATCCATTATAGGTACCTAAATATAATAAATCTTCGCTTGAAACCATGGAGACATGAGCACCATTACTGAGCATTCCATCGAACATAGATATTTGATTCCATGTTCCTTTAACTTGTAACGGAATAGATAAATTAGCATTAAATATATTTTTTTCATCATTAATAATTATTTCAGTATTATTTCCTTTAGTTTGATGATATACGTATCCCTTGTCAGTCAACACTCTTAAATTCCAGTTTCCTTTAGGAGGAATAAAAGTAAACTTTCCGTTATCGTCAGAAATTGTAAAGTATTTGACGTTATTATTTTTTAAATCAATTAGCTCAATCGAAATTCCAGGATTTGGAGTTTTTCCATCCACAGTATAAATAACTCCACTGATTTTATATTCCTTGTTTAATGTAAGGTTGACAACCTTTTTATCGTTCTCGTTAATTTCAATTTCTTTTGACCAAGAAGAATGAGTCCCATCACTAACTAAAATTTTATAATTGTCAGCTGGTAATTTAATTTTTGTTCCAGAACTAATATTTTTAAATCTTCTAGAATTATCATTGTATAATATTGAATTTGCAAAATCTACTTTTTTTCCATTTTTGTCTTTAATATTTACTGTTAGTTGACCTTTTTTTTCATTATGAATTTTCATTGAAAAAGTTGCATTATATGCCCCATTTGGTTTACCAATTATTATTAATTTATTTTTACCTTTTTTTAATTTTACTTCGTGTTTCTCATTATCTGTATATGATGAAGATGCAATTAGTGAGTCGTTTAAATAGGTTTTTGAAATTATGTCGTAACCAGCATATTGTAATTGACAAATTTGATTTTTTTCAGATTCAATATATGCGCTAGCAATAAGTGTATTGTTAAAATTAATAGAATCAAAAATTTGATAAAAAGGGATTGCGACATCGTTAAAATTTGAAAGGTTTAGTTCCCTAATATTATTATTGGATATTGTTTCTAAGTAGTCTTCTGTATTTTCTAATACTTCATTGATTTGTTCTTCATCTATATTAGATACTTTAGCAATGACCCAATTAGATAATTGGGTCTTATTATCTGAATTAATAGGAATTTCAATTTGAGAATAAATTAAAAATCTCGAAATTAATATACAGATTAGAAATAATATTTTTTTCATATAAACAGTTAAAAAATGAAAATAATGTTTACTTATAAAAATAGTTAAATAACTCTAGAAAAAAAATAAAATACTTTCAATATGAAATGAATTTACCCTAAGTCTATTAAATTTGTAAAGTTGAAAAAGCTAGGGTAAATAGGGTTATGTTAATGTAGAAATAGTGTAAATTATAAAACCAACATACATTAACAACAAAAAAATGGCTTTACCAATTCCGATACTTTCACCATAAACAAAGATTAGAAAGGTTACAAGAGTTAGTAGGAATAGTACAATTAAAATGTTTAAACTAAATGACAATGTTACGGGGTCCATTAAAATGGGTCCAGAAAATGAGGTAAACATTAATATTGGAAAACCTAAGGCAAAACAAATATCAAAAATATTACTTCCCAGTGCATTAGAAATTGCATCATTATAGTTCCCTTTTTTTGCGTCTTTAACAGATAAAATGGTGTCTGGTACGCTAGTGGCAGCAGCAGCAATAATTAAAGCAATAATTGAAATAGGAAGATTAAGACCTTTTAAGTTATGAAAACCAAGAAATGAATATTCTTCTTCTCCAATTAACTCACAAGCTTTTACCAATATTAGACAAGAGATACCAATAAAAAATAATGAAATAATGAGTAATACAATAGAATTAGATTTGTTGAGTCTTTTATTACCTATAATGGCACCAAAAAAATCTAATTTTAAAAACAATATAAATCTATTTCCACTTGTGTTTGTAATCTCCTGATCGAATGATGAAGGTAGATTTTTTTCCATTTTTAGAAACATATATAAGACGTAAAAAGAATAAAGTAGAACTAAAATAAGTCCTCCTATCCAATTAAGCATTTCAAAGTATATAATTAATATTAGAGTAATCTGGGCTAATAGTAATGAAATACTATCTCTTAATATTATTTTTTTTGAAACTTTTATTGCTTTCGCAATTTTGTAGTAATAAACTACTATTACGGAAAATGCTGGAATAATCATTGCATTAAATACTGCACTTCCCGCAACTGTTCCAATACCCCCTGAAAAACCTTCAGCATCTTTCAAAAACACTAAAAAGAAAATAGTAGTTAGAAGCTCAGGCAAAGAACTAGAAATAGCATTAATAGTAGCTCCTTTCACTCCATCAGATAAATTTCTTCCCAAGTAAGATGAAGCAACATCAAAACCGTCAGAGGATTTCCAAATAATGATACTAGTTAAAATTATAAGTAATAATGGAATAACTATCCCCATTTATAAAAATTTGATTTGTAAAAATACAGTTTTTAATTTCTTTTAAAATATTTATTACACAAGTCTTTTAAAATTAAAATTCTTGACTATATTCATACTGAATTATTAGTGCTGTGACAACAGCTATGTTTTATTTAATTTAGAAAGGAGGTGTCATATGTCTATCGAAAAAAATTCTAAGAAGTTGATTAGATCAATGGTGCCTTTAATGTACCAATTCTAATCACTTCTTTCTAACTAAAAGCAGATCGATGGGTCTGCTTTTTTTATTCTTTAATTATTTTATAAGAAAATTCTCCAATTTTTAGAATATATATTTGAGATTCTAATTTTGAAATATCAATATTATAATTAGGTGAATTTAATGTGCCGTTAATAATTAGTTTTCCTAAAGAATTATAAATAGCATAATTCATATTATTTTCATGAATGTTTTTTAATTTAATAATTTTTGAAGATGGGTTTGGAAATAGTTCACATTCAGGTTTGTTTCTTTCACTAATAGCTGTATTTCCACAATTTATTAATCCGTTAATATCATATTGAGAAACAAATTTCCAAATTTCTTCGGAAGCATTTATATCCATATTTCCAGAAACACCAGGCCAATCATGTCCGCCATTAATCACTTTTAATTCTTGAACCGCAACACAATTATCCCCATTTTCCCAAACTCTTTTTTCAACAGTACTTCCATCTGCAGCATTGGAGTTAGTAAGTTGAGTAACAATTGGATTTAAATCTGTATTATTATAATTTGTCCAATAATTGGTTATTTCACTTACAGACATGTAGTATGGTTGAAATCCTGTATATGTTGAATGTGGACTTGAGTCTAAAGTTCCAGGAATTAATAAAATTGCAGTTGGATGAACAGGAGAGCAATTTCCTAGGTTATAGTAACTGACTCTAAATGCATCTACCAGCATACTTCCTGAAACGGAAGAAAATGCCGCAATTCTATTGTTTAATCGGCAGCCAAGTTCATATGAAAAAATACCTCCTTCAGAGTAACCACATGCATAAACTCTATCATTATCAATACTATACTGATTTCTGAGTGTATCAATAATTGCTTCTATAAAGTTTACATCATTATGCGTTGTAGGCGCTTTATGCAACCACGAATTACTACCATCTGTTGGGTCTACTGCAGCCTGAGGATAAACAGCAATAAAGGCAGCTGTATCTGCCAATGATCTCATGTCATTTGTGAAAATAAAACTTGATGCTGTTCCACCACCACCATGAAAACTAAATAGTAAAGGATAGTCTGTATTTCCGTCATAAGATGCTGGGATATATATAATGTAACTTCGGTTTTGGCCATCAAAGAACAGGGTCTTATTAATTTGTTGTTGGCAATAAAAATTGAATGACAAAAAAAATGTGCTAAAAAAAAGATATAATTTACTCATTTATTTATTTTATTATAAAAGTAATAATGTTTTATAAAATCAAATAAATTTATGTGGCTTAGCAATGCTTATTTTTTCTTTTTTAGATATAGAGCATCTAGCCAATAAATAAGTTTAACTGAAAAAGTGTTCATTGGACCATCCTCTAAACTTGAAGATAAAGTATTCCAGTAATTTTGATTTACTTTTTCATTATTAGAAAAAATAGAATTTTTCCAAACAATATTAATTTCACTTCCTGGAAAAAACACCCACCTAAAAAGCATATCAATAGTAAAGGCATTGTAATTAATATCATAAACAGATTGTCCATTTTCATCTTTTCCAGTGTAGTTTTCCAATTGACTTAATCTTCCAGAACTTAACAACTCGGAAAAGCTATTATATTTAATAACAGCATTATAATTTCTTAATCTAAAAGTTAAACCAATTCTATTAGTAAGAGTATAATCTAAACTAATAGTTTGTGTAGTATTTATTCTATTTCTATTTCCAAAAATAATTCCATTATGAGAAATTTCGGGTGTTCCAAAATCAACTGCATATCCTTCACTATTATTTTGAAATCTTTGTTCCCAATAATGTGTTAAAAATAGTTGATTGGTTATTCTAAATCTTGCTTCAAAATCGTAGTTCCATTCCCACCAATCATTGCGCTCTACAAAAACATATCCCAGTCCAACATCAATTGCAAATTTTTTCTGGTAGTTGGAAGAGAACCAGGCTCTAGTGCTGGTCCAAACAGGTCGGATAAATTTTTCTTCACCAATAATATCTCCCCTAGGTTCAAAATAATCATTAGATTCATTTAAGGTTCCACTTAGTCTTATACCTGCAGCATTAAAAGAGTTGGAAATCATAGTTGCTCTAGCGTTCCAAAAATTACCACCAAATAAGTTGGGGGCATATAACCACTCACTTGTAAAGGAAGCACTGGTAAAATATTTATTTAATTTATTATTCTTAGGATTGAAATTTCTGTAACCAATGAATATTTCTCCAACACGACTGTTATTGGCTCTTAAAAATCCTAAATCATTAGGATTGTAGGTGTCAGATTCTTCATAATATTCAACCCCATAAGTCAAGTTTCCCCTTTGTTTTCCACCTTCAATTCCCCAGGTGTGTCCCAAGGAATTGTCGTTTGAATTAATAATGTTAGAAACTACGGCTTGAGTTTCAATAAAATAGTCGTTGTTTTTGGTGTTAAAATTAGTGCTTATTCCACTCACGTTAGCATCATAAAATTCTCCAGCTCTTGATACATTGGTATTGGTAAAAGTGATAAACCCATTGTTTTTAAGATTTTGGTCTAAAACTATTACATTATAGTTACTTAGCGGACTCACAACAATTTCTCTGTTGGTACTGTCATAGGAATTGAAAGCAATAGCTTTTTGTTCTGCGGTAACGCCATTAAATACACCAATTCCTAAACCATTATTTAATCTACCTGAAATCTTACTGGCATTAATAAGTGGAACTGAAGTTGGAATTTCTGTTAATTCTTCATTTTCATTTAATTGACTTTGGTAAACTTTAGATGGTGTCTGAACACCAATTCTTCTACTGTAAAATAGACCAGATTTATTAAAAAGCTCAGTTCCTTCAGTAAAAAACTGTCTGTTTTCATTAAACCTAATTTCAAATGGACTTATATTGAGAACTTGTTGATCAAAAATTACTTGACCAAAGTCTGGTAATAAAGTTACATCAAGGGTAAATGCTTCATTTACGCCATATTTTACATCCATTCCTCCGTTGTAAGTAGAAAAAACTTCCAAATCCCTCGAAAAACTTGTGTAGGAAGAGACAAAAGGGATTAGAGCTAATCTTAAGGGTGGACTGACATCTTTAATACCTTTAACACTACCACTTTCTAGAAGATAATTTTCTAAATCTGGATTAACAGGCATCCAGGTAACTTCTTCTCTAAATCTACTAATTTGTCTTCCAAAATTTATATTCCAATTTTGAATTTCAGATTTTGGAAATCTTAAAGCAGAGTAGGGAATCTTTACTTCAGCAAACCAACCTAGATCATTAATTTCAGTTTTACTTCTCCAAACCAAGTTAAATAAATCATTAAACTCAGAATTGAAAATTTTAGCATCTAGTTGAACTCCTCTGCTGGTTAAAGCAAACATAAATCCATTTTGGTTATCCTGATAAGTGTCTATAAATATGGCAAATACATCCAAATTTGGATTAAAATCATCTCTTATAGATAAAACTTTTGATAAAGAATCTGGATCGTCGAAACATTTAATTCCAAAGTAAATAGCCTCTTGATCGTAAAGCATTGAAACCTGAGTTTCTTTTGAAGGAGCTTTCCCCGGAAAAGGTCTCATTTGCGAAAAACTAGAATACCATTCTGCCTCTTCCCATTGTTTTTCATCAAGCTTTCCATCAAGAGAGATAGATGTTACTCTTTTATTTGCTCTGATTTCTTTTTGGCTAAAGCTTTGTAAAAAAAATAAAATGGGTAAAACAACCAGTGTCTTATACATTTGGCAAAAGTAACTTATGTAATGAACTTAAATTGTTAAAGAGTCAATAATTATTTAACATTTAAATTTAGATAAGTTATGTTAAATAACTCTTTGAGAAAAATATTATAAATTTTTTTAGATTACTAAGTTTATTAATTCCTTACATTATTGATTAAAAAAGGATTTTTATTAGTAACTTTTATTACATTGAGAAAATGAAAAGAACCAGCTTTTTTTTAACCAAATTACCCTTAATTTCAGTTTTAATTTTTTACTTTTTCTGTTTGATTGCAGCTTTTCTTTATCCCGGTTCTGAAAAAGAAATTATCAATTATAAATACGATGGTTATTCTATAAGTCATAACTTTTTAAGTGAATTGGGTTGTGTTAAAACAAATACTGACGAAACTAATCCTAATATTATTCAAGAAGACAATTACTCTTCAATGATTTTTTTTAATTCAGGTCTTATTTTAATAGGTTTAACTATATGTTTATTTTATTATCATTTCAATAAATTTTTTAAATTTTCAAATGATTCTAATACAACTAAAAAACTTGCTGTTATTACATCAATAATTGGAATTATTTCAGGTTTCATGTTTTCTGGAGTTGGTTTAGTTCCTCATGATGTAAGTTTTATCTGGCATGTGATTTTTGCCAATGGAGCTTTTTTATTTTTATTTATAGTTTCCATTTTTCATACCATAACAATTTATTTTTCTGAAAAGATTCAAAATATTTTTTCATTAGGTTATTTACTATTCAGTATTTTCCTTCTTATTTATGTTTACATCATTTTTTTAGGACCAAAAATTGGCCCTGGTTTTATTTTTAATGAAGAAGAACTTATGCTACAGGTAGTGGCACAAAAAATAATAGTTGCCTTATTTACATTAGCTATGTTAAGCCAAGTGATGGCTTTCAAAAAAGCTTAAAAGAGAAGTTTTATTATTTATTCTAAACTTTCTATTACAGCTTTATTTGGCAAATCTTCAAAACCCATGTTGAATAATGTAAATCCAAATATATCTGAATATTGTTCAATGGTTTTACTAACAGGTGTGCCAGCTCCATGTCCAGCATCTGTTTCAATACGGATAAGCGTTGGATTATTTCCAGATTGCTTTTCTTGAAGTTCAGCTGCAAATTTAAAACTATGTGCTGGAACAACTCTATCATCGTGATCACCTGTAGTTACTAAAGTGGCTGGGTATTCAATACCTTCTTTTACATTGTGTACTGGAGAATAACCTAATAAATATTCAAACATCTCCTTACTATCTTCTGCAGTGCCATAATCATAAGCCCATCCTGCTCCAGCAGTAAAAGTATGGTAACGCAGCATATCTAAAACTCCAACAGCAGGTAGAGCAACTTTCATTAGTTCAGGACGCTGGGTCATTATGGCTCCTACTAAAAGACCACCATTTGAACCTCCTCTAACAGCCAAAAACTCACTAGATGTATATTTATTTTCAATTAAAAATTCAGCAGCTGCAATAAAATCATCAAAAACATTTTGTTTTTGCATTTTGGTTCCAGCTTTATGCCACTTTTTTCCGTATTCTCCACCGCCTCTTAGGTTAGGAACAGCATATATTCCACCTTGTTCCATCCATACAGCATTGGCTATACTAAAAGAAGGGGTAAGGCTAATATTAAATCCTCCGTAACCATAAAGAATAGTAGGGTTTTCACCATTTAATTTTAAACCTTTTTTGTGAGTAATTATCATAGGGACTTTAGTGCTATCTTTTGAAGTATAGAAAACTTGATTACTTACGTAATTTTCAGGATTGAAATCTACATCTGGTTTTTTATATATAATAGATTTTCCATCACTAGGGTTATATGAATAAATGGTAGAAGGCGTTTTATAATTAGAAAAAGAATAATAAAGAACACTGTCTTCTTTTTTCCCTCTAAATCCACCAACACTACCTATNCCAGGAAGTTCAACATCGTAAATGATTTCTCCTTCATAGTTGTATTGCTTNACCTTAGAAACAGCATCTACCATATATTCTGCAAAGAAATATCCACCTCCACTTGAAGGACTTAATACATNTTCTGTTTCTGGAATAAAATCAACCCAGTTTTCTGGACTTGGATTGGAGGCATCAACAGTAACAATTTTTTTATTGGGAGCATTTAAATTAGTTGCTAAATATAGCTTACTGCCTTCATTCTCCATTACATAAGTATCGCTATCGGTATGGTTTAAAATGGCTACAAAAGCACTTTTTGGCTTGGATAAGTCTTTCATAAATAATTTATTTCCTGATGTTGATACACTAGCAGAGACAAATAAATAATTTCCATCTTCAGTTACACTTCCACCAACATATCTATGTTTTTCTTCATCAGTACCTCCAAATACAAGTTGGTCTTCGGACTGTGAAGTACCTAGTTTATGAAAATATAGTTTGTGCTGATCGGTTTTTGCAGATAATTCACTTCCTTCGGGTTTGTCATAACTGGAGTAAAAGAATCCTTCATTTTTTTTCCAAGACAGACCACTAAATTTCACATCAATTATGGTGTCTTCCATGATTTTTTTAGAAGAAACATCCATTACAATTATTTTTCGCCAATCGCTACCACCTTCAGAAATCGAATAAGCTACAATGTTTCCTGAGTCAGAAAAACTTAACCCCCCCAGAGATATTGTCCCATCTTTGGAAAATTCATTGGGATTTAAAAAGACTTCCGGAGTTTCGTTTTCTTTTTGTCTATATATTACATATTGGTTTTGTAAACCATCATTCTTATAAAAGTAAGTAAATTCTCCTTCCTTAAATGGAGCACTTATTTTTTCATAATTCCACAAATGTTCAAGTCTTTTTTTTAAATCTGATCTAAATGATATATTATTTAAATAAGCGAAAGTTGTTTTGTTTTCAGCTTTTACCCAAGCTTCTGTTTCTTTTGACCTATCGTCTTCTAACCACCTATATGGGTCTATTACATCAACGTCAAAATAATTATCGACAACTTCTTTTTTTAGTGTTTCTGGATAAATCACAGAGTTATTAGTTTTTTTTTGAATTTCATTACAAGAAAAAAGTATGTTAAATATGCATACAATAAATAGTAGTTTTTTCATTTATATTAATTTTTCTAAATATATAGTTTATTAACTAAATTAATATGTCAATATCTAATTTTTGATAAGAAAAAGATTATCTACTTGTCACTTTGAAGAACTTATGGTTTTTTTATTACTTTAATCAAATAAAATATTCATTATGAAAAATTTATTTTTTGCTTTNTTATCTCTTTTTTTAATTTTTAGTTTAAATAATATTTCAGCACAATCTAAAAAAGGAAAAAAGAAAAATAAACAAACCAATGAGTCTGTAAAAAAAGAAAATAAAAAAGAGACAATACAACCATATGGAAAAGTTATTAAAAAGTCAGCTATTTCAGATGAAGGTTTATTCATTGTTCATAAAGTAGAAGATAATCAGTACTATGAAATTCCAGATTCTTTATTTGGCAGAGAAATGTTAATGGTTACTAGAATTTCAAAAACTGCAAGCGGCATTGGATTCGGTGGAGGAAAACAAAACACACAAGTGCTTAGATGGGAAAGAAAAAATAAAAAAGTTCTTTTAAGAGTAGTATCACATCAGATANTTGCATCAGATTCCNTACCCATTCATGAAGCAGTTGTGAATTCAAACTTTGAACCTATTTTGTATAGTTTTGATATTAAGGCAATTGGNAAAGACTCCAATAGTACAGTTATTCAAGTAAATAAATTTTTTGAAGAAGATGTCAAAGCAATCGGTTATCCTCTTAAAAGAAGAAAAGCTTATAAAATTAGTGGAATTGATAAAACAAGGTGCTATATAGAATCAATAAAGAGCTATCCATTAAATATAGAATCAAGACACGTAAAAACATATAAAGCTAGTGACCCTCCCTCAAATTCTAGTACTGGTTCGATAAGTATGGAATTAAATAATTCTATGGTTCTTCTCCCTGTTAAGCCAATGAGAAGACGTTATTTTGATCAAAGAGTGGGATGGTTTTCAAGAAGTCAAACCGACTATGGTCTTGAAAGTCAAAAAAGTAAATCTGTTAGATATTTAGATAGATGGAAACTTGAAGTGAAAAAAGAAGATATTGAGAAATTTAAAAAGGGTGAACTTGTAGAGCCAAAAAAGCAAATTGTATATTATATAGACCGTGCTACACCTAAAAAGTGGATTCCTTATTTAAAACAAGGTATTGAAGATTGGCAAATTGCCTTTGAAGAAGCNGGTTTTAAAAATGCAATAATTGCTAAAGACCCTCCATCAATAGAAGAAGATCCTGATTGGAGTCCAGAAGATGTTCGATATTCTGTAGTTCGCTACTTAGCGTCACCAATACCAAATGCTAATGGACCTCATGTTAGTGACCCAAGATCAGGTGAAATATTAGAATCTGATATTAATTGGTATCATAACGTTATGCTTCTTCTCAGAAATTGGTTTTTTATACAAACTGCAGCTATTAATCCCGAAGCAAGAACTCCTNAATTTAGAGANGAAGTTATGGGAAGTTTAATTCGTTTTGTTTCAGCTCATGAAGTTGGTCATACTCTTGGATTGCCTCATAATATGGGTAGTAGTTCTGCTTATCCTGTTGACTCATTAAGATCTGTTCATTTCACTAAAAAATATGGAACTGCTCCTTCAATTATGGATTATGCAAGGTTTAATTACGTTGCTCAACCTGAAGATAAGGNTGTTTCTNTGATGCCTAATGTTGGAATTTATGATAAGCATTCAATTCGTTGGGGATACAGACCAATTTTAGAAGCTAAATCAGCTAAAGATGAAAAGCCTATTCTTGATNAATGGATTAGAGCCCATGAAAANGATCCNATGTATCGTTTTGGTAGTCAGCAATTTGGCAATCCTATTGATCCAAGNTCACAGACTGAGGATTTGGGTGATGACGCCATNAAAGCAAGTCTTTANGGAATAGAAAATTTAAAGAAAATAGTTCCTAATTTAANTAAATGGACTTATAATGAAGGGGAGGATTTCCAAGAATTAGAAGACTTATATGCTCAGATTTTTAATCAATACAATAGGTATATGGGTCATGTGATTGCTAATATTGGAGGAGTTTATGAAAATTATAAAACATTTGACCAATCTGGATCCGTTTACAGTCATGTTGTGAANAACCATCAAAAACAGTGTATGAAATTCTTAAATGAGCAGTTATTTAAAACACCTGCATGGTTAATTAATAAAGATATTTCTAATAAAATTGAATTTACTGGCTTAACAGAAAGAATAAGAAAATCCCAGTCAAATAATCTTAAAAAAATTCTTGATTTTGCTCGTTTAGCAAGAATTATTGAAAATAATACTGTAAATGATAAAGAATCTTACTCACTCATTGAAATGTTGAATGATTTACAAAGTGGAATATGGAGTGAATTAAGAACATCTTCTGCTATTACAGTTTACAGAAGAAATTTACAAAAAGCATATNTAGAAAGAATGGATTATTTAATTAACAAAAAACAATCTGAAATTACAGGCATAGAAAAATATACTTTGAAAAGAACAAAAGTTAATATTAATCAATCTGACATAATATCTGTTTGCAGAGGAAAACTTGAAGAGCTTAAAAGTCAAATTAAAAAAAGACTTCCAAGTTATAGAGATGAATATTCCAAATACCACTTAAAAGACATGATTAACAGAATTGATTCAACATTAGAATCAAAAGATTCATAATAAACAAATTTTTAATTGTTAGAGTTATTTTTTTTTGTCTAATACAAAATATTGATTTCACTTTTTTTTAGAATTTAAATTACATCATTTTTTAATTTTATTACTTTTATATTAAAATTAAAAAAATGAAAAAAATTTTACTATTAATATTTACTTGTATTAATTTATTATGCTATTCACAATGGAATAATGGAAATATAGCATTTAACCAGCCTCGAGCTAATATTGCATTTGTGGATTCTAATACTTTTTTAGTGGCTGGGGGACAATCTTGGTCTACTGGGGGAACAAACGTAAGTATTGTACAGTTGGCTCATCTGTATAATATTTCTGCTAATCAATCATCTATTCTTGCCATGAATACTCCCAGATTAGAGCCAATTATGGTAAGAGGAGACAGTGGCATTTATATCATAGGAGGTGTTTCAAACTGGGGAGATGTAAATGGTAATGGATGGTTATATGAAAATACTATGGAGCTATACAAGGATGGCAATTTCACTCAAATGAGTATTCCATTCAGTACTGCTGATGGACATGCTGTAGCTCTAAATGGAAAAATTATAGTTGCTGGAGGATTAAAGTACTGGAAATGGTATCAAAATGCAGCTGATGTAATTGGAGAAACAAATCTTTGGATTTATGATGAAGCAACTATGGTTTGGTCTTCAATACCATCTACGGATAACAGATTTTACAGCAGTGCTGTGACAGATGGTAATATTGCAATTTTTGCTGGTGGACTTTCAATGTCATCGAATCCTAGCAGCATTTTAGATGGTTTTAGTGTTTCGGGTGCATATGAAATTTACGATAGTCAAACTGATAGTTGGACGACAGGAAATCTTGGTCCAGGTTCAGCTAGAGCAAAAATTTCTGCTTGCTATTGTAATGGATATTTTGTGTTTGCTGGAGGCGCAGTTGGTAATAATATAGGATCTCCAAGAATCGATATTTTTGATGGAACTACGTGGACAAATCAAAATATGGCAAATGGGACAAGAGCAGTTGAAGCATGTGCTACAGCTGGAAATAAAATTTTATTTGCTGGAGGATTACAACATGACCTTACTTGGCACTATGGAGGTGCTAATCTTACCAACCGGATTGATATTTTTGATTCTCAGACACAAACTTTTAGTTACGGTAACTTAAATCGTCCTTTAATGGATTTTAGAATGGCTGGATATGGTCGTCGTGCTGCTGCATCCCCAGGTGTTAGTTTTCCTGGTGGAAATTATACAGCCTTTAATGATGTACAAATTTATGAAGATGCTTCNTGGGTAAATTCTGTAAAAGAAATACCACAGAATAATGTTTTATTATATCCTAATCCTACTAATGAAAACATTACCATTTCTGCAGAAAATTTAAAGGGAGTTATTACGACAGAAATTTTTGACTTAATAGGAAATAAGCTTCAAATAACCAATGAAAATATTATTAGTTTAAGCGATTATGCAAAGGGAATATATATTTTTAAGGTNGCTTACGGAGACAGAGTTGAGGAAGTAAAAGTAATCAAGGAATAAGTAATTATTATTTCTTTAATATTCTATATAATATTATTCTAAAGGAATAAATTTTGGATAAGTATTCAACCAACTTTTTAAGTTTTTAATATTTTATAATAGAATTAATTTTTAATTTAAATAATTTATAATTTGAAAAAAGTACTCTCAGTTTTTTTATTTCTAATTGTCTCATTTGNTGNAAATAGCCAGATTTTTGGAGAATATGCAAAAGTTTATGGTGGGAACATACTTTTTTATCCCTTTAGCGATAGCTCATCTATTTTTCGTTTAGATGTGTTTAGGGGTCCTCCATCCTATAATTCAGGTGCTNTAACTGGTTTAGCTCGATTAAAAGGCGAAAATATCTATGAATTTTATGAGAAAGATGATAGTTATATGAATTGCCATTTAATTATGAAGTTGAGTGCAGATACTTTATTAATAGAAGTTATTGATGAAAAGAATGAATGTGGTTTTGGCTATGGAGTAATGCCTGATGGTAATTTTTATTTAAAAGATACTACTATTCCTCAATTTTATTATAACGGAGAAGGTTCAAAATTTTATTTTAAGGATATTAATTTTTAGAATCAAAAAGTTGTATTTATTTTTATTAATATTTCCAATTATTGGTTTTTCTCAAAATGCATGTAAAAAATGCTCAGAATTTTCAGTAAATAATAATTGGACTAAACTTATTTCTTGTATTTCTGCTGAAATAATAGAAACAGAAAATATTAATGATTATATGTGTAGAGTGCAATGTTATGGTGCAATTTTTCAAAGTTCAGATTCTATTTTCTTGCATTTAAATAACAACAAAACATTTTACACTAAAAAAGATATTCTGAACTTGACATTAACAGATTTGGATATAATAATTAAAAGAGATTCATTATTTGCAAATGGGATACCCAGTAAACAACGTATCCACATAGAAAAATTATTAAAACAACTTAACTAAGTCAACTTTTTCTTACTTCAATAAATAGGTTAACTCTCATAATTTAAATAACTATACTTGTTTTGAAATTTAACTTTTATTAGTTTAGTTTATAATTACATAAAAATGAAGAAATTTAAAACAATATTTATAATAACATTAGTAATCGATATTATAGCTGCTTTACCTCTTGTGCTATTTATGTTTAATCCAAGTATGATGGACGAAATGGTTTTTAGTCAGTTTCCTGGAATCAATGATGCTGGTAAAGAGGGTTTAGAGTTAATGCATTTTGTTTTTGGTATGCTATCTCTTTCAATGGTAGCCGCTGTAATTATTGCGTTGACTATAAAGGTCAAGGAATCTGCACAAACAGCAGCATTAATATTATCTGTAATTCATATTGGATGGGTGGTTCCAGATTGGATTAGTATTGTTCTTGGGAAACAGCATCCTCCCATAGCAATTATGCTTATTACTTTAATTCCAGTAATAGCTTTACTCTACGGGTGGAAGAAAGCTGAGATATAAAGATTTCTAAACATAACCTACCTTTGCGTTATTAACTAAGAAAATTTGTCTTTTACATTATTTCATAGTATTTATCTTTTAATTAAAATCTATAAATCTAAAAGAGTACAATTATTAGTTTCATTTTATATCCTTCTTAAATTGAAAAGTATA
>NYYE01000007.1 GCA_002686655.1 Crocinitomicaceae bacterium
AGGAGAGCCTAGCAAGTTCGTTTAGGTTTTTAGCAGCTTTCACTGCATATAAATAACTAAAACTAAAAATTAGCTGACTTGCTTGTAAACTATAGTTGGCGTTGAAAGGAGTGCCAAATGCTAATCCTATTAATTCGTCAGGTGGCGCTGTTGGGTCAAATGTATTAGCTTCAACAACCGTTGTAGGGACATTTATGAAGTTTTGAAAACTTAATTCTCCATTTATTTTTGGCAGACCAGTAGATTTTATTTCATTTATTTTTTCATCTGACAAGAGAACATCTAAAGAAGCATTTTTTAGCTGTGGGCTATTCGCTTTTGCGTATTCAAATAGAGACTTGCTATTAAACTCTTGTCCGACTATATTTAAATATGAAAACAATAAAATTATTATACTAAAACGATACTTCATATAATTAGTTTTTTTGCAGGTTTAAATAATATTTCCGACCATCTTCATTTACAATCCCTAACATATGATGGTTGATAAGCTCTTTGAAAACATCAGAAAATGAAACAGCTATAGTTTCGAAAGCTAAACGGTTAAAAACTAAATCAATTTTTTCAGAGAATATTTTAGATATAATTTCAGGATTAATTTCTTTTCTGTAACAGCCTTTTTTAATTCCCTTCTTTAAGTTTTGAATAGAAACCTTGTAGGTGAGCTGCTTATTTTTTTTATCAAAAATATTCCAAGATTGAGGGTAGTATTTCTTTAAGTCATACTGAAAAGAAGGATGACATGTCTTTAGCTTATTAATTGCAATTACATTTAAACTCAATATTTCTTCAATTGGATGAAGCTTTTTAGCAATAACATTGTTTATTTCAAGCTCGTGCTTTTTCATATCATTAGAAATTACTTTCAAAACAAGGTCTTTTCTATTCTCAAAAAAAATGTATAGGGTTTTTTTGGAACAACCTAATCTTTTAGAAATGTCATCCATGGTGATGTTTTTTATTCCATATTCTTGGAACAAAATCTGGATTCGGTCACATATTTCTACTATTTTTGACAAGTCTTAAAATTTGAGCGCGAAACTAAGGAAACTTATTTTATATAAAAAGTTTCCTTAAACATTTAACATAAATTATGAATAAAAGAATTGTAGACATACTTAAAACAGACCCACCAAAAGAAATATCGGTTAGTGGGTGGGTTAGATCATTTAGAGGTAATAGATTTATTTCACTTAATGATGGCTCTTGTTTGGCAAGTCTACAAGTTGTTATAGATTCAGATAAATTACCCCATGAATTAGTTTCTAATTTAAATAACGGAGCCTCTATATTGGCCACAGGTCGCCTCATCAGCTCCCAAGGAAGTGGTCAATCTGTTGAACTGCAAGCAGAAGAAATTAAAATATATGGGAAAAGCAGTCAAGAAGAATTGCAAAAAACAATTCTTCAGCCTAAAAGACACTCTCTAGAAAAACTAAGGGAGCAAGGGCATTTAAGAATGAGAACCAATCTTTTTGGAGCTGTTTTTAGAATTCGCCACCATATGGCGTATGCTATAAACAAGTATTTTAATGACAATGGGTTTTTTTATATACATACTCCTATTATTACAGGAACTGACGCTGAGGGAGCTGGAGAGACTTTTAGGGTAACTACGCTACCAGTTGGCAAAAATAACATCGACAATAGCAAAGATTTTTTTGGGAAACCGACTCACTTAACCGTTTCTGGTCAACTGGAGGCAGAACTTGCAGCGCTAGCTCTAGGTAAAGTATATACTTTTGGACCAACTTTTAGGGCAGAAAACTCTAACACCACTAGACATTTAGCAGAGTTTTGGATGGTGGAACCAGAAATTGCCTTTGCCGATATAAATGACGATATTAACCTAGGTGAAGAATTCTTAAAGTACTTAATTAATTATGCTTTAACCAATTGCAAAGAAGACTTGCAATTTTTAAATGATAGAGCAAATAAAGAGGAGTCACAACTACCTAAAGATAAAAGAAATGAATTATCGCTTTTAGAAAGAATGAATATGGTAACAGAAAATGATTTTGAAAGGATTACCTACACTGAGGCGATTGATATTTTATTGAGATCAAAACCCAACAAAAAGAAACAATTTAAATACGAAGTAGCGTGGGGTGTTGATCTACAAAGTGAGCATGAAAAATTTTTAGTCGAGAAACATTTTAAAAAACCAGTTGTTATTGTAGATTACCCCGAATCAATAAAAGCCTTTTACATGAAAAGAAATGATGATGGCAAAACGGTAGCAGCTATGGATATTTTATTTCCAGGAATTGGCGAAATAATAGGTGGCTCACAAAGAGAAGAAAGGTATGATGTATTAGAACAAAAGTGTAAAGAATTTAATGTGCCAAAAGACGCTATTTGGTGGTACTTAGAAACCAGAAAATTTGGCACTGTTCCGCACGCTGGGTTTGGTCTTGGATTCGAAAGACTAATGATGTTTGTAACCGGAATGAATAATATTAGAGATGTTATTCCTTTTCCAAGAACTCCAAATAATGCAGAGTTTTAACCTCCCTCTAACACAGCATATCTATTTTTTCTTTTCGTTGAAAATAAAGTCGTTATATTTCTTATTTTAATAAATAATGGCTCTTAAACAATCCCTCCAACAAAGACTTTTACAAAAGCTATCTCCTCAGCAGATTCAATTAATGAAGATGTTGCAACTACCTACTGTAGAGTTAGAGAAAAGAATCAAGGAGGAGTTAGAAATTAATCCCGCTCTTGACGAAGGTGAAGAACAGGTTTCAGAAGATGAATTTACTGAAGAAGCTGACGATAAAAGAGATGATTTTAATTTCCAAGATTACACCAATGATGAGACCCCAAGCTATAAGACTCAATCCAACAACTTTAGCAAAGGACAGGAAGAACACCAAAAACCCCTTTCTTTTGGCGACTCTCTTTCTGAAAGGCTCCTAAAGCAAATTGATTTAAAAATTAAAAATGAAAATCAAAAAAAAATAGCAGAACACATCATTGGCAATCTAGATGAATCTGGGTACCTAAGAAGAGAGCTATTTAATATTGTTGATGACCTTGCTTTTTCTCAAAACATATTTGCTGATGAAGAGGAACTCGAGCAAATATTAGCTGAGGTTCAAGATCTTGAGCCACATGGAGTAGGGGCCAGGGATCTGAAAGAATGCCTTTTAATTCAACTTAGAAAAAAGAATAAAACAATTGCCATTAAAACGGCTGAAGTTATTTTAGAAAAATGCTTTGAATCATTTACTAAAAAACACTATTCTAAAATTTCTAAAAAATTAGACATAAATAATGACGCAATAAAAGATGCGATTGCTGAAATTGTTAAACTTAACCCCAAGCCTGGTAACTCGTTAATAGACTCACAAAGTGATATTCAACAAATTACGCCTGATTTTACCTTAATTGACAACGATGGAATTCTCTCAGTTGAGCTTAATCAGAGGAATTCTCCCCAACTTAGAGTTAGCAATGATTATATAGAAATGATTAAAGGATTTCAGCAAGGGGCTAAGAATAAGCGAGATAAAGATGCCATATTATTCATTAAGCAAAAAGTTGATGCAGCAAAGTGGTTTATAGATGCTGTAAAACAAAGACAGAACACCTTGCTTATAACAATGAAAGCAATTATTAGTTTTCAGAAAGAGTTTTTTTTATCAGGTGATGAAAAAAAATTAAAACCCATGATTCTTAAAGATATTGCATCTATAGTTTCAATGGATATTTCTACCATTTCAAGAGTTGCCAACTCAAAGCATGTGTCAACTCCATATGGTATTTTTTCTTTGAAATATTTTTTTAGTGAATCATTAACTACGGATTCCGGAGAAGAAGTTTCTACAAGAGAAGTTAAAACAATCTTAAATGAAGCCATAAATAAAGAAGACAAGAGCAAGCCATTAACAGATGAAAAACTAGCATCTTTGTTGAAAGAAAAAGGATATTTAATTGCAAGAAGAACGGTTGCAAAATATAGAGAACAATTAAATATTCCAGTAGCAAGACTGAGAAAAGAACTTTTATAACGATGAAAACCTTTTGTAAAATTATTTCATTTATTTTTCACCCTGTCTTCACGGTCATCTACTCTTATTTTATTTATTTTCAGATGGACAGCATTTATAACCAAATGCTGTTTTTAGCTGCTCCTAAAATTTATTTTCCATTATTTTCATTTCTCTTTCTTATGGCCGTTTTTTTCCCATTATTAACCGTGTATATCATGCATAAAAACAAGTTAATTAGCAGTATTACTATTCCAAAAAGAAAGGAGAGGCTACCTGTTTTAGCCCTTGTTATAATTTACTACTCAATGACCTATTATATTTTCAGATATTGGAACACAACATTATTAAACCTATTGCACCCTTATTTATCTTTTTTATTTGCAGGATTAATACTTCTTTTATTATTAGCTCTCATTACTTTAAAATGGAAAATTAGCATTCACGCAGCATCTATTGCGGCTTTAACAGGAGGAATGGCTGCTTTAACATTTATTGCACAGCCTATCATAAACTTGAAACAAATATTTTTTGTTAATGCTGTGTTATTAATTTTTATTGGAATGGTATCTTTTTCTAGAATGTATTTAAAAGCACACAGTGCAACTCAAATACTTGCGGGGATTTCATTAGGGTTCAGCCTGGCTTTCATTGTAGTTTTCAATCAACTTTATATTTAGATTTTAATTCCAATTCCCAGTTCCACGCATGTTGAAGAGCATCTTTCAAACTAAACTTAGGTTCCCAATTTAATTTTTTTTTAATCAAGCTATTGTCGGCATATATTTCAGGAACATCTCCACTCCTTCGATCTCCAAATTGATAATTAACGTTTAAATTATTTATCTCTTCAAAACAATTAACCAACTCTAAAACGGAGCTTCCTTTACCAACACCTACGTTGTAAACATTGTTTGACATGATTTTATTTTTTAGTGATAACACATGTGCCCTAGCTAAGTCGACCACATGAATATAATCCCTTATGCAGGTACCGTCAGCAGTGTTATAGTCATTGCCAAAAATGGTCAACTGCTTCCGCTTTCCTATGGCTGTTTGTGTAAGGTGTGGCACAAGATTACTGGGGATACCCAAAGGCAACTCTCCAATTAAAGAGGATGGGTGCGCACCAATAGGGTTAAAATATCTTAATATCGTTAATGATGTTTGTTTTTTTGTTTTAAAAAAGTCGGTTAGTATTTTTTCACCAACTTGTTTTGTATATCCATAAGGTGAAAAAGCAGGTTGAATCGGTGTTTTTTCATTCACAGGGATACAAGAAGGTTCTCCATAGACCGTACAAGATGAAGAAAAAATAAATGAACTTAGATTAAAGTTGTTGATTACTTCTAATAGCTTAATAAGATTTCCAATGTTGTTGTGATAGTATTTAAGGGGGTTTAAAACAGATTCATTAACAGCTTTGTCTGCAGCAAAATGAATAAGGCCTGCTGGTTTTTCATTCTTAATAATCGTGCTAACTTTATTTTGGTCACCAATATCAGCACAATGAAAAATAACTTTTCTACCAATAATCTTTTCAATATTATCTATTATAAACGATTTAGAATTTCTAAAATCATCAATAATAATAGGCTCATAACCTTCATTGACAAGCTCTACTGCTGTGTGTGAACCAAGAAAACCAGCTCCTCCTGTAAGTATTATTTTCATAATTAATTAAGAAATGTAAAAGTATTTATTTTTTAAAAAACTTAACACTATCAATCATTAGTTATAAATTAAATATAACTAGTTGACACTAAAAAGAAGAAAGCCCTTAAGGCCCATCAATCCATGAATTAAAAGCCTAAAAATCTATTCTATAATAGAAAATAGGCAAAAACCCTAATTGATAATTTTCAGAAACATCATCATCTAAACTAGGGGTACTGTTCGGCGCATAAGAGTAGCTAAGAATATTTTTTGATCCAGTAATATTAACTAAGTCAATTCCTATTTCATGCGTGATTTTTTCCTTATTGATTTTATAAGTTGTTTTAATATCAAACCTAAAATAATCTTTGAATTTATCTTCGTTAAATCCTTCATCTTGAAAAATAACCTCTCCTTGTTCTGCTGAGGCTATGGGATCAACAATACCCTTTCTTTTACCGCCAGCTCCAGTTGCTTTAATTCCTAGCCCAAGTACATTGTTATTTCCAACATTAAATTCCTTTCCTGCTAAAAAGTTTACGGCATATATCCCATTAAAGCTGGTATTTCTTTCAATATTATCACTTGGCGTATAACGAGAGTTGTATATACAACCTGAAAATAATGCATGCCAGTTTTTATTAAAATAACGCTGTAATGTAAACTCTAATCCATAATTATAACCAGTCCCTTCGTTGTTTAAAGTATCTGGAAAAACTCTTGCAAAACCACTTCCTGCATTAGTTAAGGAAAATGCAGATGGTGACACCTCTACAGGAATTCCAGTTAAATCTTGATAATAAGCCTCCGTTTTCAAACCAAAGTTTTTATTCAATTTTTGCGAGTAACCTAATACTATATGTTTGCTATAGGTTAAGTCTAGGCCTTGGTTATGAGCAGATGAGCTTCCTTCATTTATGTAGTATCTGCTATATAGTGGTTGTGTTTGTGAATGATAACCTAATCCAAAGGAAAAAGCACTTTTATCATTAACATTCCACTTTAAACCCAGCCTTGGCTCAATAGGAGAGAAGTTAGTAACAGGATTGTCCACATTGTCTTCGTTAATATTTATAAATAAGCTTGTTAAACCAGCAGTAAGCACCAAATCGTCAGAAAACTTATGTTTCCAACTTACATAGGGTTGAATTTGAAAACAGTTTCCTTTGGAGTCGAATCTTCTTCTATAGGTTTGAAGGGAAGCATTAGTAGCCACACTGTCTAAAAAATCAAAATTGGTAAAATCTGCAACCCATCCAATTTTTAAAGTGTTTTTTTTATTCAATTTTTTATTTAACGAACTTGAGTTAGAATATCTTACTTTATTAAAATCATATGCCATATAATCATTAAGAGAAAAATCAGACCAATCGTTAGGATCATTTCTTGTGATAGTGTCGTGTTCCGAGGCTTGATTTTCAATATTCACACATGTTGTTGATTTAATAAAAGAAGTTTCATTTAAGGGTTTGGTATAAGTAAATCCGGAAACCATCATATTGGTACCAAATCTTTGGTCTTTCGTGTTTTCACCATATAGGTCAATCTCATCAGGATCGGTTTGTTCGCTTATAAGAATCTCAATATTACTATTTCCGCCTAATGCCCAAAGTGATAAATTTCCTCCGTTTTTAAAAGGAAGATTCACTTTAGCGGCAAAATCTTGATAGTTTGGAATGGCTGAAGTCCCTAAATTAATACCTAGTAAATTGAAAATTTTAAGGGTGGCTCTTCTGTACATTACAAGGTAGGAGGCTGCACTATTTTTGGAAAGAGGTCCTTCCATTAAAAACTCTGCCCCAAAAAGCCCAACTTGACCAGTAAACTCAGTCTTTTCATTATTTCCATTTCGGATTTTTAAATCAAAAACACCAGCCGTACTATTGCCATATTCTGATGGAAAAGCTCCAGAAAAAAAATCACTATTTCCTAAAAACTTATTGTTTAAAATACTTAAAGGCCCCCCCGAAGAGCCAGAAATTGCAAAATGATTAGGGTTTGGAATGGTAATTCCCTCTACCCTGTAGATAACACCCAAAGGAGAATTTCCCCTAACAATAATATCATTTCTACTGTCATCTGCACCTTGAACACCAGCAAAATTAGAGGCCATTCTAGCCGGGTCACCTCTACTACCAGCATACCTTTCTGTTTCTTCGACTGAAAATTGTTGGGCACTAATAATGGCCATTTCATTATTTACTTCTCTATTTTCATTTGCAGAAACCTCAAAAGCTTCTAACATTTCTGTAGATTCTTCAATGGAAATGTTTAGAACAACTTCTTTACCAGAATTTACCACCACAGTTTGCACTTGTGGCTTGTAGCCTATGAAAGTAAATCTTATTTGATGTCTCCCCAATGGAACATTTTCAATTTTAAAACCTCCGTTCATATCTGTTGCGACACCATTGTCAAAATCTCCATCAACAAACTTTACGTTTACACCTGGTAATGGAAACTGAGATTCCAAATCAACAACTTTTCCTTTTACGGTTTGTTGAGCATGTAATAATGAGCCGGATAAAAATATTAGGGCAAATAATAAAGATCTGATTTTCATTTTGTTTGAGTTTTTAATAAAAATATATGAAATAAATAACAACTAATGTAGGCAAATGACACACAAACACACTTTTTTTATTAAATTAATTTAGCTTATACTCTTGACAATCAGAAGTTTACACCAAAATAAAAGTATTTTTTAAGCCCAGACCCTATTCAGTAAAGAATTAAATAGGGGAACACCGTCTTCATTTCCAAGCAAAGAATCAACAGCTCTTTCAGGGTGAGGCATCATCCCCATCACATTTTGCTGTGAATTAGAAACTCCAGCAATATTTTTTGTAGAACCATTTGGGTTATTTAGCTCTGAAACATCTCCGCTGCTGTCACAATATTGAAAAAGAACTTGATTATTGGAGAACATTTTTTCTATAGCTTGCTCATCAGCATAATATCGCCCTTCACCGTGAGCTATCGGAATTTTATATGTACTATTAAAATCAATATTTTTAGTAATACCAGATGATTTAGACACCGGCTTGAGGAAGGTGTTTTTACAAATGAATTTTTGATTATCATTATGAAGAAGAGCTCCTGGAAGCAATCCTGCTTCACATAAAATTTGAAACCCGTTACAGATTCCCAAAACCAGCCCCCCTTTTTGAGCGTGCCTAACTATTTCCTTCATTATGGGAGAGAACCTAGCTATTGCCCCAGATCTTAAGTAATCTCCATAAGAGAATCCACCAGGCAAAACTATTAATTCGCAATTTTTAGTGTCTTGCTCTTTATGCCAAAGTTCAGCTACTTCTTGCTCAAGTATTTTTCCTAACGCATATATCATGTCATGATTACAATTAGAACCCGGAAAAGTTACCACACCACACTTCATAAGTTTGTCAAATTTATTTCAAATATATAAGAAACAAAGAAACTTATACACTCTAAATAATATATGTTATTATAATATATCCAATAACTGAAATGCCAATGAAAGAATTTGGCAACCAATTAGATTTAGCATTTAAAATAGTACTTGAAATTAATATGGAAAATGGAAAAACAGCCCCATATAGAACAGGACTATTCAACCCAAAGGAAAAGTAGTTAAATAAAAATTGCACCACACAACAAAATAAAAGTGCAATAATAATCCAAGAAACTTTTTTATACCTGTTACTAGAGCTTATATAGGATAAATAAAGAGTTCTAAAGCTTATTAATAACCCAATCGAAATAACAATTAAAAAATAAATCCAATTCTCAAAATCATTGTTTAAATACCCATCTTTAATTGCCCACCAATTCTCTATCCAAAAAGGTAATTTTCCAAAAACTAAGCCTGCAGTTATAAGGTAGACAGTAATGAATAAAAACCCTACTATAGGCATCACATATTCCCTCCATTCAAAAGGACGGATAAAATATAACACCACCCAAACCATAGGAATAAGAAAAGCATTATAAACGTAAGCAATACTGCTTAATAAGAGCCAGCAAGCAGCATTAAAAACCTCAATTTTACATGATTTATTTCTATAAATTTTCATTAAGTTCTCTATAGCAAGAACTGCAAAAAGATTAGCAATAGCTGGTAAAACTGCTTGGTGAATAGGGCACATTAAAATTATTGTAATGGTGTATATAAGCCCACAGGCATAGTTAGTTCTTTGAAAAAAGACACTTTTATTTATAATAAAGTTAATTTTAAACGCGGTAAAGAAAACCACAAAAACATAGATGCAGTAAACCAAAAACTTATTAATGGAAAAGTAGGCTAAAAAGGGCCAAAAGAAATTATAGTTATGATCATTGATATAGTGATTTACAATTCCAAAAATTAGTGCCGACCACGATATTACTATAAAATAGAAAGGGCTATTAGATCTAAGAAAGCTCAACATTAATACAAATTAATCATTAAAGACATGAAAAAGAATGCCCAGATACAATTATTTTATACTTTTGGAAAAAAATAAAATATGAATTGGCTTTTACACCCTATTAGAGATTTTTTAGTTTGGATGTTTGAAAACACACTCGAACCATTAGGAAATACCCCAAATGCAATTTTTTTCTTTGTTTTTTTAGGAGGAGGGATCTACTGGATGTTTTTGCAAAACAAGCTCAATAAAAAAGCAGATGTAGATTCGGAGCAGATAAAATAATTAGCTTTTTTTAACCATATCTCTCCCAATGTCTTTTCTGTAATATTGTTTATCAAATTGAATTTTTTCAATATTACTGTAGGTCTTCTTTAGTGCAGTTTCTATGTTTTTTCCATACGAGGTAACGGCAATAACCCTTCCGCCATTTGATACTATTTTATTATTTCTTATAACAGTGCCAGCATGAAAGGCTACTGACTTATCATCTAGTTCACCAATAGTTATTTCTTTATTTTTTTCATATTCTTCAGGATAACCACCAGACACCATCATTACTGCGGTTGTTGTCCTAAGGTCAATTTCAACATCTCTTTCTGATAAAGTATCAGTAGCTATTCCATCAAAAAGTTCTAAGATATCAGACTTTAATCTAGGCATAATAACCTCTGTTTCAGGATCGCCCAGCCTGCAGTTATATTCAATAACATAAGGATCGCCTTTTACAGCAATGAGACCAAAAAAGATGAATCCAGAATAATCGATACCCTCTTTTTTAAGACCTTTGACAGTTGGTATAATAACTTGATTCTCTACTTTATCCATAAATTCCCTATTCGCAAAAGGTACTGGCGAAATAGCTCCCATTCCACCTGTGTTAAGCCCTGTGTCTCCCTCGCCAATTCTTTTGTAGTCTTTGGCCTCAGGTAATATTTTATAGTTTACACCATCCGTAATAATAAAAACACTTAGCTCCACCCCACTTAAAAAATCCTCAATTACTACTATTTCACTGGATGATCCAAACTGACCACTAAGTAGTTTCTTTAATGATTTTTTGGCCCTATTCAAATCTTCTTCTATAATAACCCCTTTTCCTGCAGCTAAACCATCAGCTTTTAGCACGTAAGGACCCTCTTTTTGTTCTAAATAGTCTATTGCTTCTTGTATCTGGTGTTTTTTAAATGATTTCGATTTAGCAGTGGGAATTCTATGCCTTTTCATAAAGGCTTTGGAAAAATCTTTGCTTCCCTCAATAATTGCACCTTCTTTTTTAGGCCCAATTATAGCAATATGATTAAGCTTTTTAGTTTCTTCGAAATAGTCATGAATGCCATCAACTAGAGGCTGTTCAGGGCCGACTACCACCACTTCAATTTGATGCTGGACACAAAAATCCCCCACAGCTTTAAAGTCGTTTATATCCATTGCAATATTTTCTGCAATTTCTGAAGTACCAGCATTTCCTGGAGCAACGTATAGTTTTTCCAGTTGAGAGCTTTTACATATTTTCCAAGCCAGTGCGTGTTCTCTTGCTCCTGAGCCTAACAATAATAGTTTCATAAAATACTTTTAACAAATGAAAGCAATTTATAAACCATGTAGGCAATTTTTTTTTTAACAACTAGGATTTGTTTTAAACAAACTATATTTGTACGTGATATTATTAAATTTCAAAAAATGAAAAGTATAAAACCATTATTCTTAATTTTTTTTCTCTTTTGTTCGTTTATTTCTAATGCTCAAAACAAAAAAATATCATTTCTAGTAAATGGCATGTGTGGTATGTGTGAGGATCGAATAGAAAATGCTCTTGACATTAAAGGCATTAGTTTCGCCTCTTGGAACCAAGAAACAAAGATTTGCAATGTCACGTTTAACATGAAAAAAGTATCTGAAAAAGAAATACACCAGTTGCTGGCCAAAATCGGTCATGATACGCAAAAATGCAAAGCAACTGATGAAGCGTATAATAGTTTACACCAATGTTGCCACTACAAAAGAACTGATAATATAGAGTGAGAAAATTAATTGTATTTATTTGCGTTTTAATTTCTAGCTTTTACCAAAGCCAAGAAAATAAAAATGTTAAATATGTTTCTGGTAACGTATTCGAAATAAACAACCAGGACTCTCTTTCACCACTTCCTGGAGTAAACATTCGTTTTTTGTCATCTACTACAGGAACTTCAACAGATAATAAAGGGTCTTTCAAAATTCCATATACTCCATCAGATAAACAACTTATTTTTAGTTATACTGGATACCAAACAGATACTTTAGAAATTAAAAACAATAAGGCGCTTAACGTAGTAATGTCAGAAGGAAAAATTCTTGAAGATTTATTAGTGGAGTTTAAAAAAGGTAGTTATAGATTCTCTAAGATTGACCCAAGAAATGTTCACATCATTGGTCAAGATGAGCTCAGAAAAGCAGCCTGCTGTAACTTGGCAGAAAGCTTTGAAACTAATCCATCCATAGACGCCACCTTTACTGATGCAATAACTGGAACCAAACAAATTCAAATGTTGGGTCTTGCAGGGAAATATGTGCAAATGTTATCAGGAAATATTCCTGTGATTAGAGGACTATCAACTTTGTATGGCTTGAAACAAATACCAGGCCCATTTATTGACCAAATATCAGTGTCAAAAGGTTCAGGTTCTGTAGTAAACGGATATGAAAGCATGGTTGGGCAGATAAACTTAAACTTGAAACAACCTGAAAATGCAGAAAAATTTCATTTTAACTTTTATTTAAACCAAGCTGGAAGAAATGAATACAACACTTTTTATAATATGGATTTCGGTAAATCTTGGTCTACTACATTTTTAGCCCATTTTGAAGACCAAAGCAGAATTAATGATAGAAATGTTGATGGATTTTTAGATAATCCTCTTCACAAAGACTATATTTTTTATAATCAATGGAATTACAGATCTAGGCTAATTCATATGGAAGTTGGTGGAAGTGCTGTTTTTAGCACTATGAAGTCAGGAAAAAGAATCCAGTGGGCTGATTCAGCAACGACTACGCAGCCTGATTATGGGGTTGATATTGAAAATTCAAAAGTTAATGGCTTTCTAAAAATAGGATATTTATTTCCAGATGATGACTTTAAAAGTTTAGCGCTACAGTTAAGCAGCACATACAATAGTCAAAATGCTTTAATTGGAGAATCTGATTACAATGGTATGCAGCTTAGTAGCTATTTAAATTTGATTTATCAACAAGAATTTGGAAAAAATAAAGAAAATAACTCTTTTAAAGTTGGTGCTAGCTGTCAACTAGATAGCGTGAATGAAAATCTAATTCGTAGACACCTTTATGACAATTCAATTTCAGGGCTTTCTTTTAAATGGCTTGAAGTAGTTCCAGGTTTTTATGGAGAATTTAATCACAATTCAGAAAAATTCGGTGTTATTTCAGGCTTGAGACTGGATTACACATCCTATTATAGAAAATATTTTGTCACTCCAAGACTTCACCTAAGATACTCTCCTAACACAGACTTAGCTTTCAAAATAATGGCTGGAAGCGGCAGAAGGACTCCTTTTATGATTATGGAAAATATTGGGTTTTTGGCTAGCTCTAGAAAGTGGAACTTGGATTCTTATGGGCTTTTTGGATTAGGGCAGGAGTACTCCTGGAATTTTGGTGCTGCTATTTTAAAAGAGTTCACCCTTTTTAATAGAGAGGGCACTCTAACCATTGATGCATATCATACTTTTTTTGAAAATCAGTTGGTGGTAGACCTGGATGAGTCTGCAAGAGAAGTTGATTTTTATGCCTTGGAAGGAAAATCTTTTTCCAATTCATTTCAAGCGGAATTAAATTATGATTTTAACAGAAGGTGGTCTCTAAGAACTGCCTACAGATTTTTAGATGTTCAAAAACAATATCAAAGCGGCCTTAAAGAAAAACCACTTTTATCTAAACATAGGGGCTTTATAAATATTGCCTACTCTTCAAGAAAACATAATAAAAGCCAGTGGAAAATTGATTTTACAACCCAGTTAATTGGTAGCCAAAGAATCCCATATACCGGGGATAATGAACCTCTTTTTCAATTACCTTTAAGAAGCGAAAGCTATTTAGTAGCTAGCGGACAAATAACAAGAATTTTTAGTCCTCAAGTAGATGCCTATTTAGGAATAGAAAATGCTTTAAATTATACTCAAAATAACCCTATATTATCATCTGAAAACCCCTATAGTGAGCACTTTGATAGTTCTTTAATTTGGGCTCCTATTTTTGGCAGAATGATTTATCTAGGATTTAGATTTACACTAAAGGAATAAATGGTATTGGCTTAAAACAAAATCCTTTTTCTTGAAGTGCTTTTATTATTGGTAATAATGATGAAAGAGTGAGATCTTTAAACTTGTCGTTATCGTGCATCACTATAATACTACCGTTTCTTACGTTGTTGACTACGTTAGTTATTACCTCTTTCGATGTTAATTTTAAGTCAAAGTCTCCGCTTACAACATCCCACATAATAATTTGAAATTTTTTTTTTAAAATTTTTAAAGATTTGATATTAAACTTACCAAATGGGGGTCTAAATAAATTGCTATTTATCAATTCGGTTGCTTGATGTATATCATTCTGATAAATGCTACTATTAATTTTCCACCCATTTGGGTGAGTCATGGAGTGATTACCAACACTATGTCCACTGGCTATTATTTTTCTGTATAAATCGGGATTTTTAATAACATTTTTACCAACACAAAAAAAAGTGGCTTTAATGCTTTCTTCTTCTAATATTGATAGTATATCCTCCGTAACAAGACTACTTGGTCCATCGTCAAAGGTTAAATAAATATTGGGTTTGTCTGGTGAAAACCTCCAGACTAATTCAGAAAAAATATATGGTACAAAGCTCGGTGTTTTAATCCAATATTTCATTATTTAGCTCCACCGCCCCAAAGCTGTGTATAATAAACGGGAAACTTTTGTTGATTGCTAAAGAAGGCACTTTTTTCTCTGTAATTATTAACAAAAACATCTTTTATTTTAGCGCACACTTCATCATAAGATGTTCCATCTAGCACTCCTTTATTAGCAAAGGAAACGAGCCCATAAACGCTATTATTATCAGGATCAAACATCTTACTTCTGTCCATTCCAGTCAATGACGCCTCCCTTAACATTTCCACATTAAACATAGCTTTACCAAGTTCATTCCAAACAAAATCTAAATGCTTCTTATCCATTGAAGCAAAATGCTTAAGCCTTTGAAGCTGAAGATTCACAAGAGTTTTACCTAACTCATTACCCTTGGCAGTGTCTCCAGCCTCATAATAATTGGAACATAAATAATAACAAATATCATCGGCTGGCACTTGTTCATTCTCTACTGGCATTTCTTCAAAACACAAGTCTAGCACCTCTACTGCTTCATCATATCTATTTTCTGAAATTAATTGATCACTAAGCTTCATCATTTGTAGTCGAAGATTTTGAACCATTCTCATAGTATAGTAATCTACCAAAACCCCCTCGCCTTTCATGTTTCCCCAAATAAATCCAATACTATCTGTTTCATCATTTCTTTTTTGAAGCAGGTAATTTCCCTTTAGTAATTGTACCATTTTATTTATATTGGTTCCTCCATTTCCACCGTACTCAATTGGGGACAACTTATAAGTTAAACCTTCACAATACATGTGTTTTTGTAGATATCTATTAGCTTGCATACCCATAATACTAGCAAAGTATATAGGTCTTTTCCATTCATAATTTGCTAAAAGACTTAACACAGCTAAATCAGCCTTATATAACATACTTCCTTTAAGAGTCCATTTTAAAACGGATCTGTAATTAGCTTTTTTTAGATCGCTACTATCAATAATGCCATAAGCAATAGCATTTTTCTCATTAACTTCTAGATAAAGGTTGTTAAAGTTGACAAAAGACTCATTATTACAAGAAAAACTTTGAAACTTCTTGTTCCTATCATCACTTATAAAATCAATAGCTTCTTGAGCTGAATACCATCTTTGAGGCCATTTACTTATCACTTGGTCACTACTACTAACCATCGTATTTAGTTGAGAGAAAGAGCTTGTGGAATTAGAAAAAGCCAAAAACCCTTTGGCCTTATTTTTATATTCTGGAGTATTGTATCCACTTTGAATAAGTTTTTTTGAATTACTGCTTATATCCTTACTTTTATAATCTTCATCATCATCTTTAAGAGAAGCGGCAATATCATTTAGCCAGTACGCTTGCTGAACTAAATTAGCTAATTCAGCACTATTATTAGCGCTACCTAAGCCGCTAAGACCCGTCTTAAGCTTGGCTAATTTATCTTGTATTCTCAATCTAAGCGCATTTGACTTATACTTAGTATTATCGCTACTACTAATGAGCACATAATCTCTACTTCCACTTCTGTAAACAGACTCTCTCATATTAATAGGTAAGGGGTCTGATTCATAAGCTCTTTTTTTCATTTGATTGATGTGCCAATCAGTACTTAGTAAAGACATATTAGCCACCCTTACATCTGTTCTCACCCCCTCTACTTCTTGGATATACCAAAGTGGGAAAGTGTCATTATCTCCATTTGTAAATAAAATTGCATTGTAATCACAAGAGTTTAAATAGTTAGCAGCAAAATCTCGAGCAGTAGACCTATTGGATCGGTCATGATCGTCCCAGTTGTGATATGCCAAGGTGCTGGGGACAAATAGTCCTAGAATAATGGGAACCATTGGAACTAAAGCCTTGGACTGATACTTTGAGTTTAAAAAGTACATTAAAGAAAGTAATGAGATTGAAACCCCAGAAATATAAGCAAGACTAAGGCCCAAGGTCATTCCATTGCCTGAAACATATTGCGCTCCTAACACTAAAGCGCTTCCACCCCCCCCATAGATTAAAATTTTCTTTAATTGATTAAAATCGGCACTTCTAGCAAAATCAAATAAAGCCCATATTCCTAGCCCTATCCAAATGGAAAAAGCATAAAAAGAAGCCGCATAAGCATAATCTCTTTCTCTAGGTTCAGCAGGCTTTTGGTTAAGGTAGATAACAATTGCTATTCCAGTTAGGAAGTAGAGTAAAAACACTACAAACCACCCTTTTGGGTTTTTTAATAAATGAAAGCAAAATCCTATTAGCCCTAAAATTAAAGGCAGCATGTAATATCTGTTGTATCCTTTATTGAGCTTAATATCGTCCGANAGGGTTTCTTGNGGCCCCAACCTTTGATTGTCTATAAAGTCTAATCCGCTNAGCCAATTGCCTTCTAGTATTTTACTGGCNCCACCTGTTAAGCCATAACCTTGNATATCATTNTGCCTTCCNGAAAAATTCCACATAAAATACCGCCAATACATCCAGCTAAGCTGGTATTGAAACAAGNATTGCATGTTCTCTCCAAAAGAGGGTAAAAACAATCCATCTTTAGCAAGGTCAGTGGCAATTTCCCTAAAATATTTTCTGTTATTATCGGGAACCCCAGCATTATTAGCATAGTTCATAAGTGCCTGATATTGCTGTGAACGATCAGTATAATTTTGTTGAAGCATTTTATTGATTTGCCCTAGTCCGGGAAGAGGCTTGTTGGTGTTTCCCTGGTAGCCAGACCAAACTTTGTATTTATTGCCCTCTCCTTGACGGTACATTCTAGGTAAAAGAGTAGTAAACTCTGGCAAATACATTTTATCTCCTCTTTTTCCCTTAAGATTATCAATATATTCTTTTTTAATTTCACTATCAAAAACCAATATATTGGGTAATTGAGCATTATTTAATTGACTATTAATGCTATCACATTGGTCTTTAAACTGACTTAAACTCCATTCATTTATAAAAGAGAGTTCTTTTTCTATTAAAGAAAAGCGATACATGTTAGGATTCTTTCCTTTAAAAAATCTTACATGAAGATTGAGTGGCTTAATTAGTTCTTTGATTACCGATGTATCACTACTTTGAACTTCCTGTGCAGTTCCTTTAGTGCTTAATGAAAAGACTTTCATAAAGCTACTTTTATCTGGGCCCAAGTGGTCTTCACTACAGTCTGAAAAAGCAGGAGAGTTCCAATATTGCCCAGAAAGNATGGGCCANNNNCCATANTGNTCNCNTNNTAAGTAAGANTGTAGTTGAGAAAGTGTTTCGGGATTATTTTCATCAAGAGGAGGATTGGCATTAGANCGTACTAAAATCATTACAAATGAAGAATATCCCATTAAAACCAGGGCTAAAGAAAGTATGGCTGTGTTTAATAGCGCCTTTCCATTTTTGCTGCTCCATCTTAAACCAATATAAATAAGAAGAATAAGCATTGCTAAAAAGAAAAATGCACCACTGTTAAAAGGGAGTCCAAATGTGTTGGTAAAAAGCCGCTCTACCATATCAGCTACAGATACTGTAGTAGGAATGATAACGCTCTGAATCATCCCTAAAACAACTAGAGCAGAAAAACCCGCAACGATGAAAGATTTCCAACTAAACTCATACTTTTTGAAATAAATAACGAAAACGATGGCAGGAATAGCCAGTAAGTTTAGTAAGTGAACGCCAATTGACAATCCAATCATGTAACAAATAAAAAGTATCCATCTGTTTGGGTGGGTAGCATTAGTTTTATCTTCAATAGTATTGTAATGATCGTCTTCTAAATCCCATTTTAAAATGGCCCAAAAAACAATAGCAGTAAAAAAAGAGGACATGGCATATACCTCTCCCTCAACAGCAGAAAACCAAAAAGAATCGGTAAATGTATAAGCCAGTGCTCCTATGGTTCCAGAACCNAAAATAGCTATTGTTGTATTTTTATCAATCTCTCCAGTTGCTTTAGCCATTTTTCTTGCTAGCATNGTAATCGTCCAAAAAAGAAATAGAATACTAAAAGAGCTACTTAACGCAGACATGGAATTGACCATCATTGCCGCATTTTCAGGACTTGCAAATGCAGAAAACAACCTACCTAACATCATAAAGAATGGTGCCCCCGGAGGGTGACCTACTTCTAGTTTATTGGCTGTAGTGATATATTCTCCGCAGTCCCACAAGCTTGTGGTTTGCTCCATGGTAGATAGATATACAAAAGTGGCGATTGCAAACACTATCCAACCGGTTATATTATTTAATTTCTTATAGTTCATTAGCAGAATATGAATAGCGAAAATAGGAAATTACTTCTATAATAAGTGTTAAAACGATTATTTTAAAATGAAGATAAAATTTTATATTATAATTACCTGAGTAAAAAATTTGGTATGATTAAAAAATGAAATTAAATTTGCCGACCTAATTGTCCCATGGTGTAACTGGCAACACGTCTGGTTTTGGTCCAGAAGAGTCTAGGTTCGAGCCCTAGTGGGACAACNNTTAACAGATAAGGATTTACAATGTGTGCTTATATGTGTGCTTATTGTAAGTCCTTTTTTCTTTTCTACCTGTCAACTTTAATTGTGTAGTGATGTGTATTTTTTCCATAGAAATTTTCATTATCATAAACTATTTTTATAAATATGCAGTTTTTGGACAACTTCTTTTATTGAATTTTCAGACTTTAGAAATGAATTATTTAAACTTTTAATATTTGCTAACGATAGTTGTACATAGGAGATGAAATCTTCAGGATTTTTTAGAATTTTGTTCTTCAGACTAATTGAACTTTGATTCAAATTAATTAAACCATTTGGCCTCAAGTAATTAATTTTACATGTAGTAGCGTATTCTCTTGAATTTTCAAATACTGTTTTAATCATTGTAAACCTACTATAGTATATATCGTTTACCTGCATAGCTAAACTATCAGGTATTTTTTCCCACAAATCGGAATTAGATAATCTATTGTATGTTGGTGTCTCATTATGATAATACCAATAATCACTTGCAAGATACCCAACCACATCTTTTAAGTTAGTTGTATCAATATCATTTTTATCGTTCCAATAATTTAAAGATTTTTTGAAATCATCAACCATACTTAAACCATAATTTCTATCGGCAATATTTTCCGCTTTTCTGTCTTCTAAATCGGTTATTAATAATTTAACAAGTTCAATTTCATGCAACCTCTGCTTCCTGGTTTCATTCCAGTTGTTTATTTGTAAAGCAATTAAAATACCAAGAACTACCAGTATTATTTCACCAACAGCATAAACTATATAACTGCTGAACTTATTTTTAGAAATATACTTTTTTCGAATTTTTTTAAAAAAATTAATCATACTTGTGTAAAGAAAAGACAATTTTAGACAAATAAAGTAAGAAAAACTTGACTTAGTTATGAAAGCAAAGGGAAGTTAAATTAAGAAAGTAAAAAAGCAAATA
>NYYE01000025.1 GCA_002686655.1 Crocinitomicaceae bacterium
CATTTTCCATCATTTTTTCCAGTTTGACTTTCATATTTAACTTTAAAAACTAATAAATCAGCTTGAGATTCATAGTCAACAACAAATACTTTTAAATCTGCTCTAGATTCATACTTAACCGAAAATATTTTTTGGGCATTATAAAATTGAACACTGAAAATTATTGAGATAAAAAAAATTATTTTTTTCATAAAAATCTATATGATCACTAAAATTAAAAAAAAATAAATTTAAAATAACTAAATAAAAAAAGCCCATCCTATGATGAGCTTTACTTCAGTCGGGGTGGCAAGATTCGAACTTGCGACCTCCTCGTCCCAAACGAGGCGCGATAACCGGGCTACGCTACACCCCGATGAATTAGTGTGCAAATGAAAGGATTTAAAAAGAATCTTCAAAATAATATTAGAAAAAATTATATTTGTCGTCCTAAATACAGAGAGGTGGCCGAGTGGCTTAAGGCGCACGCTTGGAAAGCGTGTTAACACCAAAAGTGTTACGAGGGTTCGAATCCCTTCCTCTCTGCTTGTTTTAAACAACTTTAATACCTCCTTTTTTTTAACCTTAAGTGTCTTAAAATCAATTAATTAAGTTTATTTTTTTGTTTTTTTTACAACTATTTTTATATAAATAAATAAATAAATAATAATACATTAATTTAAGTAATCATGTAATAGTTTATTATATTACCTAAAAATTATATTTATTATGAAAAATAGAAACTATTATTTATTAATCTCTTTTACATTTCTTTTTAACTCAATCGGTTTTTCACAAACTGAATTTTCTTCAAAAACAGGTAAAGAAGAGCCTAGATATGTGTCCAAATTCAAAAAGGTTAAATACACTTACCCAGAAGATAAATCAAGCACTATTGAAAATATTTCAAGTAAGGCTGATGAAATTATTGGTGTTTTAAACAAAACTGGAGAACTTTCTAAAAAGAATTCATGGTTTTCTCAAATTAAAAGTGAAAATATTTATGTTTCTGTTATGGATTTAGGTGGNTANAGGTTGACCATAGAAGTTAAAGATGGAGATTTTGAAATTCATAGAGGATTNAATAAAAAGAAACCTTCAATGGTATTAAAGTTAAATACAAAAAATATNAAAGATTTATTAATAATTGTCTCTGATGGAGAAGTTACCTATGAAGAAAAATACAGATTATTTTATACCATTGCAGATGCAGCATGGAGAGCAATGTTTTATGTTGATCCTTANTATTTACCAGGTGATAAATCAGAATTTAAATTTGATAATTTAGTTCNCCTNCACATTCCNCCAAAAGAAGAAGCATTAATNTTAGGATTACCAGCTTATATAAAATTAACTGCTGTNAATGTTGATGGTCAATGGTTAGTATTTAGAGGGCTACATGGTGATCCAGATATTAAACTCAAGTTAACTTTAAGTCAAGCAGCAGATTTATATAAACTTGGATATTATNAAGTAAAAGATGTTAAAAGTCAAAAACAGGCAAAAGAAATATCTAAAGAATTTTTAACTCTATTTAACGAAACTATAGAGTATCAAAGAAAAGATCACGAATAGTATTAGATAAAGTCTATTTAGTATTGTTTTTCAAACACATTATCAAATACAGTCAGTGCTGGGAAGATACTGATGTTCTTGTTAGTGCTTTAATCCTTGAAGATGATGATGTAGTTTTATCNATAACATCTGGTGGAGATAACTCTTTAGCTCTTTCTGGATTTACAAAAAAAAGANTCATTAGCATNGACATGAATATTCACCAAAATTATTTANTAGAATTAAAATTACTTTCAATAAAAGAATTAGAATACGACGAAGTAATTAAGTTTTTTGGAATTCTATATTCAAATGAAAGAATCAAATACTATAATTCTATTAAAGAAAAATTATCTAATGGTTCATTAAATTTTTGGAACAATAATCTTCATCTAATTAAAAAAGGAATAATTCATATTGGGAAATTTGAGAACTATTTTAGAATTTTCAGAGTTTTTGTNTTAAGACTATCGGGAAATANAAAACATGTTAAATATTTATTTGCAGAAAAGGATGNTAAAAANCATATTAACTTTTACCAAACCAAATGGAATACTTACAGATGGANAGTAATTATGAATTTATTTTTAAATAAAAAATTCATGAAAAAAGTTGGNAGAAGTAAAGTAATGTTTAAACATCATAAAGAAAATAAAATTAGTAATCATTATTTAGAAAAAACTGATAATGTNCTAATGTCTAAAAATATTTTTTCTAACTCTTATATGTACTATGTTTTAAATGGAAACTATTTAAAAAATTATCCATACTATTTAAAAAAGATAAATTTTGAAAAAATTAAAAATAGTATTTGCAACATCGAGATAATAACAGAAAATATTATTGAATATTTGAAGAAAATTAAAGACAATAGCTTCAATAAGTTTAATTTATCTGATGTCTTTGAAGCTATGTCTAAAAATGACAGCAATATTGTTTTCCAAGAGATTCTTCGAACAGGGAAAAATAACTCTAGAATTATTTTTTGGAATAATTTAATTAAAAGAGATATTCCACCGAATCTACAATCAAATTTTATAAGAGATANAGAAAAGGAAAAGGAACTATCAGTATTTGAAAAATTCAAATATTATGAGAAATTTTACATATATAAATTAATAAAGTGAACCTATTAAGAAGATTTTATATTTACCAAGACGAACGATTTCCTCTAAAATACTTAGCTTTTACAACTTTTGCGGTAGTAATTAGCTCTGCTGCAGTTCTCTCATTTGACGTATCTATAACTAAGATACTAGCTAGTTATTTTTCTGGACTTTTTTTTATATTTCACATTAGGGTCATAGATGAATCGAGAGATTTCAAACACGACGTTAAATTTCATCCCAAAAGACCAATTCCTAGGGGTTTAATCACCATAAAAGAGTTAATGATTTTAGACCTATTTGGACTTGCAAGTTTTTTATTTATTTCTCTTTATTATGGCATGGAGTCTTCAATTTATGGATCAATTCTACTAATATTTAGTTTTTTTGCCTGGAAAGACTTTTTTTTAAGTGAAGAGTTCAAAAAAAATCACTTTTACATCTATAATTCAATTCACATGATTCAAATGGTTTTACTACAACTTTTTGTGTATGTGATTTTCACCAATCAATTCACTTTAAATAAAGTAATGATCATTCACTTGCTATTTGTAATATTCAATACTATCATACTAGAATTTATAAGGAAGATTAAAACTGATAAAGAGGAATCAAAAGGAAAAGATACCTATTCGTGGCATTTGGGTTATAAGAAATCATTGTATATTTTTTATGCTTTTAACATTTTAAATGTTATTACTTTTATCTGGATGCTTTATTCGATTTCTCCTAATTTAAGGTGGTATGGAGTTATTACTTTGACTCTTTTTGGAATACTATCAATTGGGCTTTTTCTACATTTAAAAAATAAAAATAAAAATTCCGAATTATTCCTTATGGTGGCAACTATCAGCAATTATATTTGCTTAAACTTCCTTGTTTATTTTTACAGTTTGAATGGATAACAACTCTAAAATTGGTAACAAAGCAGAGAAATTACTTTTCCTGAAAAAAGAAGGATTCAATATACCAGACCTATTTGTTCTGCCAAAACATTTATCAGAAAAGGAAGTATTAAAAAATTGTGATGAAAATCAAATTTATGCAGTAAGATCTTCCTGCATAAGTGAAGATTCCAAGTCAAAATCTTTTGCTGGGTATTTCTACTCAGAAATTGGTGTTTCCTACAAGAATATTTACAAAGCTTACCAAAAAGTAATTAGCTCATTTAAAAATGAAGAAGGAGTTGTTATTATTCAAGAATTTATTCCTTCAGATAAATCTGGTGTTATTTTTACGAATGACGGAAGTTCTAACATGGTAATTAATTCTAATTTTGGAGTTTGTAAAACAGTAGTAGAAGGTTGGGAATGTGATGAGTTATTAGTGAGTAAAAAAGGTATTATTCTTAATAAAGAATACCCTAAAATAAAAGAGAGTTTAATATGGAAAGATAAAAAGTTAATAAAAAATAAAGAAAATCAATTTTCTCTTAATTCTAAGGAGATCAATCAACTAATTGAAAAAAGTCAAGAAATTGAAAGTATCATGAATTGTCCACAAGATATCGAATGGTGTTTTTACAAAGAGAAATTATATATTTTACAATCTAGACCTATAACCGCTTTAATTAATGACCCAAAAAATTGGGTTTATTATGATAGTGCCAATATTGCAGAAAGTTATTCTGGTCAAATTTCACCTCTAACAATATCTTTTGCAACCCATATTTATGAAGAAGTATATAGGCAACTTGTACATCATTCAGGGGTGAGCCAAGAAAAACTAAAATCTTATAAAGACGTCTTTAATAACATGGTTAATTCATTTAATGGAAGATTGTTCTACAACATGAATAATTGGTATAAAATGATGTCATTTATTCCTGGATATAATAGAAATAAAAAGAATTTAGAAGTGATGATTACAAGTAATGTGAAGGAAGAAGTAATAAGAGATATTAAACCTTCATTATTTCTTAAAATCACGTATCCATTTATAATAATATGGAAATTTTTAAGAGCAAAATCTAATAATGCTAAATTTCAAGAGTATGTAACTCAGTTTATCAAAGACTCAAGAAAGAAAAATTTTAAGAACTTAAGTTATAATGATTGTAAAATAGCATTTCAGGAAGTGCATGATAAATTGATTAAAAAATGGTATATCACTGTAGAAAATGATTTTTTAGTGATGACCTACTTTGGCATTCTTAAAAAAAAATACAGTGAGGAACATGTAAACAAAATAATTTCTTTTGAAAGTAAGACAACAACACAATTGAATGCACTTATACAATTGTCAAAAAAGATCATTAAAGACCAAAAAATATTAGATTTAATTTATGAAGAGAACAATGAAAAACTGAACACTTATTTATCAAACAATGATTCTCTGAAAAGTTTACTAGAAGAATATTTCTCTGTATATGGTGGTAGGTTTGCTAACGAACTAAAATTAGAATCTCCAGATGTTGAGGAAAATATTGTTGATTTTTTAAAAGTCTTGAAAAATTATTCCACACTAGAAATAAAAAATCTAGAAAAAGAAAAAGAAGAATCATTCGCCATAAAAAAGTTTAAAAAATATGCAGCTCAAAGAGAAGAATTTAGACTTTTAAGATCTAATGCTTTTTCAATAGTTAGAAAAATTTTTAATAGGATTGGGCAAATTTATTTAGAGGAAAATAAAATTAAAAATCAAGAGGATATCTACTTTCTTAAAATAAATGAGATTTTTCAAAATAAATTAGATTATAAAGCAACAATTGATGAAAGAAAAAAAGAGTATAAGCAATTTACTAAGCAAGAAATTCCAGACTTTTTTGGAGTTATTGATGGAGAACAGCCCAAATCATTAAACGGAAAAGAATCTATGGAACAAGAATTAGGTGGTAGAGGTTGTACAAAAGGTTTAATTCAGGGTAAAATAAAAGTATTTAAAGATTATCATTTACCCGAAAAAATTGACTTTGAAATAGCTGTTGCCAAAAATACAGATCCAGGGTGGACTCCTTTACTAGGACTTTGTAAAGGTTTAATCATTGAAAATGGAGGAATTTTATCTCATGCTGCTATAGTTTCCAGAGAACTTGGAATACCTACGATAATAGGGGTTAAAAATGCTACTAAAGTTCTTAAAAGTGGTCAAACTTTAAAAATTAACGGTTCTAATGGAAATATTGAAATAGTAAAAAATATTTGATGCAAAACTTTTTTATTTTCTTAACAATTTTTACGATTATATTTTTTGGAATAGATCTGATTCAGAAATTTACAAATCATAAATCTAAATGGTCTAGAAAAGCAACTCATATATTGTCAGGAATTGTAGTAGTTTTTTTTCCAGAATTTTTAAGTTCTGCTGAGATTTATGCGTTAACTATATTTTTCTTCTTCTTTTTATTAGTATCCAAATGGAAAAATATACTTACACTCCACGATGTTAGTAGAACTACTTATGGGGAATTAATATATCCTGTAAGCATCTTCATATTGAATTATTTATTTTTACCAAATGATGCCTATGCATTCAAAATAGGAATTCTTGTATTGGCTTTTTCGGATGGATTGGCAGGTTGGGTAGGTGAAAAACTAGACTACAAGCCCATATTTATATTCCAACACAAAAAGAGCATTGGAGGAAGTATGATTTTCTTTTTATCAACTCTTTTAATTTATTCTTCTTTTTTTGGATTATCGTTGGAACTGGTTTTACCAATAATAATGGTGTCATTGGCTCTAACAATTTTAGAATTTTTTGTAACTCTTGGATTTGATAATTTAGTGATTCCTATTGTGGCTGGACTTCTATCCAAACTAATATTTATCAATTTTAATATTCTTGAACTGATATAAATTTAGATTTTACAGCAAAGTCAATTAGCATCTTAAAATCATTTAAATCTAAAGTTTGATTTTTAGACCCACTTTTTAAATTACTTTCATACAATTTTTTAAAACTGATTACATCTTGCGACATATAAGGAGTAAACACATCTCCAATGATCTTATAGTATAATGCTTCATAATTGTTATTAAAAGATTGGGGAATTGACTCTGTAAATGAATAATCAATAATATTTAGTTTTTTAAGCATATAAGTAACATGATCTATGTGATTTAAATTCTCATCATTTACAATATTAAAATAGGATTGTGCTGTGTCAGATTCTGATATTTGATAAATCATCTTTGCGGCTAAATCACAACTTATAATATTCAATCCTGAATTTGAGTTTAAGCAAATTCTTACTGGTACTGATAAGGGCTTGGTAAAATCATTATCTCCCAACCCTGAAGTCAATCTTAATTTAAACCAAAAATTAGCCCAAGAATAAAAAACATCAAATTTGTTGGTAAAACCTAGTGGCTTTTCTATTGTTCTCCCAGATATTATAGAAGGTCTATAAACCTTAAAACTTTTGTTATTTGTTTTACAATAGTTAGTAAATATAGTCTCCGACTTTAATTTAGATTTTTCATAATGATTTCTAAAACTTGGTTTATCGGTAATATAATCATCCAATATATCCCCAAAATTGTTTCCACAAACGTAAGCTGAACTTACAAAATGAAATTGATTTATATCAACATCTTTTAGAGATTTTAGTATATTTTGAGTTCCAATTACATTAATTAAATTTAAATTTTTTGCTGATTTTTCATTATTTCTTAAATCTGTTAATGCTGCAATATGAAAGAAATGATGAAAATTAATTTTAGATAATTTTTTAAGAACATCTTTATTAAACTTTTCATTACTCAATTCATGATTTATAAAATGAAATCTTTTGAGAATTTTAGAAAGGATTGAATCCGAAACCTCTTTACCAAAAATATAATATTGGCCATTTTTTTCTAATGATAACTTTAATCTATTTTCTAATGAGATACTATTTTTATTTCTTCCAATTATATGAATTTCAATATTCTCAAGAGAATTGATATTCTGCTTTATGATTTCACAAATAAAATTAGTTCCAAGAATTCCTGTTGCTCCTGTAATTAAATATCTAATCATTAAACTTTAGAATTTATAAGTTAAACTCGTAAGAACTGTACTCTCTAAAATTTATAAGATCTGGTTGAGGCATTCTATCTACTCTGTTATTAAATCTAACTAAAGCATAAATTGCATTTTTATAACCAAGTTCAATAGCATCTTCATGACCTTTATAAGCAATAGCAATTCCTATTCCCATTTTTTGGTATTTCGGCAATATTGCAGCGGTCTTAAAAGTTATGACATCATCAGATTCCTCAAGGTATCTAGAAAAGCCAACCAATTTATCTCCAAACATTACTTTATGCATCGATAATTTTGATTGATTGGATTGGTTTGAATTTGCAAACTTTAAAAATTCATCAAAACTTAAATTTTCATATCCCCAATTTTCAGAAAAAGTAACATTAGTAATCTTGTAAATTTCTTTGTAAAAATCTAGATCGGGATTGTTTAACACTTCAATTCTAAGACCTTTTTCTACCAATTTATTATACACAGGCTTGGTGATTTTCAAAATTTCATTAAAATCTTCTCTTATTGCAGATTTATAATTAATAATATTATCAGGTTTACAAGAAAGTATGTAATCATTATCTGCAGGCATGCTAAAAAACTCTCCTTTAAAAAAATTCATACCGTTACTGTATGAAATAAACCTATATGGAAAGTAAGTACTTCCCTGAATCGGCCCCCTGAGCTTTTTAATATTATTTTTAGAAGCTGTTTCAACTACTTTACGCCATAATAATGAATTTTCTTTACTATTATCAATATTTAAAAAACCAAAATAACCCTCTTTATCTGAATGACTTTTTTTCATAATAATAGCCTGTTCGTTTTCAATACTTACTGGAAAACATAACATGTTTGAAATAGTCCAGTCATATGAAAATTTAATTTGATTTATAAATTCATTGAGATTATTTTGATTGGCAAAAGTTTTTGATATACGATTTACATATTTAGTTAAATATCCATCCATAATAATTCCTAATTATTTTAGTATTAGTAAATATGTAAATTTAAATTAGAACATAACATATATAAATAATAAAAAAAGGATATTTATTTTGTAGAAATTAAGATGAATTAGCAGATTTAAAGAAATAATTTAAAGTATTAAATATTATATTAATTTTGACAAATTATAAATGATATCTTAAAAAATCTANCAATGTATTTTAGTTAAAGAAATATGAGGATTCACTTACTTAGTTCTTTTAANTTTTAGTTTCAATACAAAAGTAAATTTTGTTAATTTTATAATAAATATCAATATGAATAAATTAATTATTGTATTTATTTGGGTTTTTTCTCCTTATTTATTTTTCAGTCAATTACTTGTTAATGAATTAAGTGTTCATAAAGGCTATTTAGATGAATATCAAGTTGAAAATGATTGGATTGAGATTATTAATACAGGAAGTTCTTCAGTTAATTTAAATAATTATTACCTAAGTGACAACAATGATGATATAGACAAATGGCGTTTTCCAAATTATCAAATTTCTTCTAGTGAAAAAATAATTGTTTTTGCTTCGGGTAAAACCCTAAGTTTTTACCCTAATCATTGGGAAACCATTGTTCAATCTAGTGACTATTGGAACTATGAAATTGGAAGTTTTAATTTAGACAGTGATTGGAATACTTTAAATTATAATGACCAATCTTGGAATACTGGCCCAGGGGGAATTGGATACGGTGATAATGATGATAACACCATTATTTCATCTAATACTTTATCTCTATATATGAGAAAAAACTTTGTAATTCAAGATATTAATGATTTATCACATCTCATATTACACGCAGATTATGATGATGGTTTTATAGCTTATTTAAATGGTACCGAAATAATGAGGTCTAATAACTTTAATACTTTCTTTCCTACTTTCAATACTACAACCAATAACAACCATGAAGCGGTTCTTTATAGCGGAGGAGTTCCAGAAAGCAAATTGTTTAGTTTTGAAGATTTTTCAGATATATTAGTTCAAGGAAATAATGTATTAGCTATCCAAGTTCATAATTCTAGCACTACTTCTTCTGATCTTAGTTCAAACTTTTTTCTTTCTGCAGGAATAATTAGTAATCAAAATAATTATCAAAATTTACCATCTTGGTTTACTCCGCCAATTATTAACATGCATAGTAATTTTAAATTATCAAATGGAGAAACAATCGTTATTAGCAACACAGCAGGAAATATTTCAGATAGTATAACCATTCCTAATAGTTTGTTTAATGGGATTTCTTATGGAAGATCGCCTGATGGAAATAATAATTGGTGCTTTTTTGATCAACCAACTCCAAATGAAAATAATTTAAATAGTTGGTGTTATGATGGAATTGAAAGTCAACCAGAAATCATTACTGCTTCGGGTTGGTACACCAACTTGGTAAATGTAAATTTCAACACCAATTCTCAGAGTGACATAAGATATACAACTAATGGTGATGTTCCTGATTTAAATGACCCAATATTGAATAGTAATCTATCTTTTAATTCATCTACTGTTTTTAGCGCAAAAGCATTCAGTAATCAAAATCTTCTACCTAGTGAAGTAATTGATAGAACTTTTATTATTAATGAACAAAATCATAATTTACCAGTCTTTTCAATCATAACAAATGAAGATAACCTATGGGATTGGAATACTGGAATATACGTAATGGGTCCCAATGCTAACGTAAATAATTATCCTTACTTTGGAAGTAACTTTTGGGAACCATGGTCCAAGTGGTCTAGAATGGAATTCTTTGATGCAGATCAAAACAAGCAATTTGAAACCCAATTTGATTTGGAAATCCATGGAGGATGGTCAAGAGCAGAACCTCAGAAGTCATTTAGAATTGATACTAAATCTATTTATAAGGGTTCTATAGAATATCCTTTAATTTCTGGAAAAAGTCATATTAACAAGTACAATAATTTCAATTTAAGAAATGGTGGACAACATGGTTGGAATGATAGAATTCAGGATGCCATAATTTCAAGGGTTGTCAAAGAAACCAACATAGACAGAATGGGCTATGAGCCTGCCATAGTTTATTTAAATGGAGATTATTGGGGGCTTTACGGAATAAGAGAGAAAATTGACGAACATTACGTTGAAAGTAATCATGGTATGAGAAGTGACAAAGTTGATCTTTTAAATAGAGACAGTGCACTTGCTGGGAGCAGTGATCATTTTATGGAATCATTTGAGATCATTCAAAATACAAGTGTTCAGGACACAAGCTTTATTGATGTATTCAGTTCAAGGTTTGACATAGACAACTATCTGGATTATTTCATAACACAAACATATATCCAGAATATGGATTGGATGGGTATAGCTTGGGGACTTAATAACGTTAAACTTTGGAGACCTGATACCTTAGGAGGTGTATGGAGGTATGTTCTTTATGATACCGATGCTTCTTTTGGATATTTTGGACAAAACATTTGGGACAATTATATAAATGCAGCTAGATTCCCTACTGTTTCAAGTGAACATTCTCAAATATTTAGTAGAGTACTTCTTAATCAAGATTTCAAATGTAAATTTACTAACAGATATGATGATTTAATAAATACTATATTTCAAACTACTCATTTTAACCAAATTTCTAATGAACTTAAAAATAGTATTTCAAGTGCTATTCCAACTCATATAAATTTATGGTCTAGTCAAGGAAGCGGACTGAACTCATTTTCTCAATGGAGCAATGCAATTTCAAGTATTTCTTCTTATAACTCAGCTAGAATAGCTACTGCAAGATTGCATATCAATCAATCTCTAAATTTACAAGGTCAAAGAACCGTTCAGTTAGATGTTGATCCTCCTAATACAGGTAAAATAAATATAAGCACTATAACACCTGATTTTTACCCATGGAATGGTGTATATCATGGTGGATGTCCTATAAATATAAGCGCAATAGCTGATTCGGGCTATACCTTTTCTCATTGGGAATCAAATGCAATTACAGCTAATAATTTAGAAAATGAAAATCTTAATAATATTAATCTAAATTCAGGATATTCATTTAAAGCTCATTTTACTACTTGTGATGAAGCTTTAGATGTCTCAATAGAAAACTACAATGATTTACTACTTTCAAATATAACTGGTTTTACAACAGATGTTATATATCAATGGTATGCAAATGGACAACCCATTTCTAATGATAGTATAATATATAATCCCTCAAATGGTGTATACAAATTATATGTAACAAGCGGCAACTGTCAAGTTTTATCTGATTTATTTATTTATGAAGAAAATGATTACGATTTACAACTATATCCAAATCCTGCTCAGAACGAATTTGAGTTGGTATTTCTATTAACATCAAGACAAGACATAGAAATATCTTTAAAAAATTCTTTAGGACAAGAAATTTTCAATAATAAAATTTATGATTTCCTAGGTCAATACAAAAAAGTTATTGACGTAAGCTATCTTTCTAAAGGAGTATATTTTGTTCAGTTAAAAACTGACAATGAAATTTTCAACAAAAAAATTATTTTAAGTAGATAATTTATATTGAAATAATTAGTTACATTAAGGGAATTATGATAACTAATTAAAATGAAAAAAATAGATTTATTACTTAATGAGTATGGAGAGAGTCATAAAAACAAAATAAATAAACTGATTCATTGGATTTGTGTTCCCTCTATATTTTTTAGTATTGTTGCGCTAGTATGGTCCATTCCTTTAGGCCCACTGGAAGGTTTAAAAATAAATAGTTTTCAATATATAAATTGGGCAACTTTAGCAATAGGATTTGTTTTCATATATTACATAAAGCTATCTCCATTATTATCATTAGGAATGATGGGGTTTTCAGCACTATGCCTATACATTACTAATTTTCTAGAAAACTTAATTATAATGGGTGAGATAAATTTTCAATTATGGTTAATTGCTTTAGCTGTATTTATTATATCTTGGATTGTTCAATTTATTGGTCATGAAATTGAAGGTAAAAAACCTTCTTTTTTGAAAGATTTACAATTTTTATTAATTGGCCCTGCATGGTTAATGCATTTCATTTATAAAAAATTAAATATTAAATACTAAGAGCTATTGTGATAAAAGTTCTTACAATCATTATACCTGTTTTCAATGAAGATGATACCATCTATGAATTGTTAAAAACAGTCCATAAAATAGATTTAATTGATGGAATTAAAAAAGAAATTATTGTAATCAATGATGACTCTTCAGATAATAGTGAAAAAGAAATAAATAAATTTATCAGTGATGAAAAGCCTCATCATTTAATATATTTAAGAAATAATAAAAACCTTGGAAAGGGTGGATCAATAAAAGTGGCATTAAAGCATGCAAGAGGGGAATATTGTATTATTCAAGATGCTGACTTAGAGCTAAAACCAAATGAAATTAATGACTTATTGCTTCCTGTTATTTCTAACAAAGCTGATATTGTTTATGGTTCAAGATTTATAAATAGCAAAAAAAAGAAAAAGGAGTCCATTCTAAACAGAATTGCTAATAAATTTCTAACCTATTTTGGTAATTTTTGTTTTGGTGTAAAGCTAACAGATATGCAAACTTGCTATAAACTAATACCCACAGAAATTTTTCAAAAAATATCCTTAAAAGAAAATAGATTTGCTTTTGATCCTGAAATTACTGCAAAACTTGCCAGGAATAAAAGTTTGAGATGGGAAGAAGTACCTATAACTTATGATCCAAGGACTGTGGAAGAGGGTAAAAAAATAAGATGGAGAGACGGATTTAGGGCCCTTTACAGTATTATAAAATACGGACTATTTAAACAATAAATATTTATTTTTTCTTGGTAGATTTCGCTATTACACTCCATAATGTTTTTGGAATTTTGTCTAACCAGGAAAATTCTCCAGCATTATATATCCATTCTCCACCATCTAAAGTTACAACTTCCCCTGTCATGTAATCACTAAAATCGGATACCATATAAGCTGCTAAATTTGCCAGTTCTTGGTGTTCTCCAAACCTTTTCAATGGAATTCTTTTTTTAGGGTCTACAAATGCTCGAAATGGTTTTGGAAATAACCTATCCCAAGCACCTTTTGTAGGAAAAGGACCGGGTGCAATTGCGTTTATATTAATATTGTATTTGGCCCATTCTGCAGCAAGAGATCTAGTAAGTGACAAAACACCTCCTTTAGCAGCTGCAGATGGAACTACGTAACCAGAACCAGTCCAAGCGTATGTAGTAACTATATTTAACATTTTGCCCTTTTGATTTGACTTAATCCAATCTTTTCCTACAGCAAGACTAAAATTACATGTTCCTTTTAAAACTATATCAAGTATTATATTGAACGCTCTGTGAGAAAGTCTTTCTGTTGGAGAAATAAAATTTCCAGCGGCATTATTAACTAAAATATCTAGTTGTCCAAATTGTTCTTTAATTTTCTTTAGGGTATTTTCAACTTCATCATAATTTCTAACATCACAACTAATGCCAACTACATTTCCCCCATGAAGATTTATTAATTCATCTTTTGCTTTGTCTAAAGCTTCTTGTTTTCTGCTTGCAATTACAATGTTCGCTCCTAACTCCAAAAAATAAGTAGCCATTGATTTACCAAGGCCAGTAGCACCACCTGTTACTAATACAGTTTTTCCTTTTAGTGAATTTTCTTTCAGCATTCCTTTAACATTCATTTTATCGATTTTATAGGTGATTTCTTAATGTACACATAAATATAATTTTAATTTGTCAAAAAGTACAATGTTAGGTGAAAAGATGAATTCTAGTTACTTTTGAAAAATGAAAACAGTTGTTGTTGGTTTATCAGGTGGAGTTGACTCAAGTGTAGCTGCATATTTATTAAAAAAAGAGGGCTATAATGTCATAGGTTTATTTATGAGAAACTGGAAGGACGAATCTGTGATAATTGATGATGAATGTCCTTGGATAGAAGATAGTAATGATGCTTTGCAAGTCTCAGAAATATTAAATATCCCTTTTCAAGTAATTGACTTTAGTAAAGAATACAAAGAGAAAATTGTAGACTATATGTTTTCAGAATATAAAAATGGTCGAACACCTAATCCAGATATATTATGTAACAGAGAAATTAAATTTGATTTATTTCTTAAAAAAGCTTTGGAACTTGGAGCAGATTTTGTTGCGACAGGTCATTACTGCAGAAAAGAGGAAGTTATTGTTAATGATAAGAAAATTCAAAGACTGCTTTCAGGAAAAGATAAAACTAAGGATCAAAGTTATTTTTTATGTCAAGTCAGTCAATATCAGCTGTCTAAAAGTTTATTTCCACTAGGTAAATTAATGAAAAAGGATGTAAGAAAATTAGCAAGTGAAATTGGATTAAATACTGCAAATAAAAAAGATTCACAAGGCTTATGTTTTATTGGGAAAGTTAAACTTCCAATATTTTTACAGCAATTTTTAAAACCAAAGAATGGTAAAGTAATTGAAATTGATTCTAAACATGATATTTTTAAAAAAAATCAAAATAGTTTTCACCCTATAAAATACGTAAGTGAAATGGGTAAAATTATTGGTGAACATAATGGTGCTCATTTTTTTACAATTGGCCAGAGAAAGGGACTTAATATAGGTGGAACTAAAAATCCATTATTCGTAATTGGTACTGATGTAAAAGAAAATATAATTTTTGTTGGTCAGGGTGATAATCATCCAGGATTATTTAGAAAAGCTTTAACTGTTTCTAAAAAAAATATTCATTGGATAAGAGAAGATCTTAAAATAAAAGAAAAAGATTCTTTTGAATTTGATGCTAGAATTAGGTACAGGCAACCACTAACAAAATGTTCTTTAACAATTATTAATGGTGAATTAAAAGTATTATTCAATGAAATTCAAAGAGGAATAACTTCTGGTCAATTTATTAGTTGGTATAAAAATGATGAACTAATTGGGTCCGGCGTGATAAATTAATTAACTTAGTGTTAAAAATACACTATTGTCATGTCAAATAACCCAGAATCAAAAAAAATTGGAGTAACTGTAAGCATATGTCTATTTTGTTACAATAATGATGAAAAAAAAGTATTGACTGTTAAAAATGAAAAGCCTCCTTTTAAAGGTGCATTAATAATTCCAAATAAGACTTTAAAGTACAACCAATCATTAGAGGATGTTTGTTCAGAAATTTTAAATGAAAATATTGGTAATAATGATATTTATGTCGAACAATTAAATGCTTTTGGTAAATTATACAGACACCCAGAAGGAAGAACAATAGATATTTCTTTTTATGGCTTAATTAATCTTGAAAAAGATAAAGTAGTTTTAAATAAAAATAAAGGTGCTGAATTTACGAATATTAGTTCTTTTCCAGAGCTCGCATTTGATCATAACGAAATGGTTGATATGGCACTAAAAAGAATAAAAAGAAGAATGAAATATAGGCCACTTGGAAAAAACCTTCTACCTGATCAATTTACTATGAACGAACTGGAGGGGTTATATGCTTCTTTTTTATCCAAGAAATTTGATAAGAGAAATTTTAGGAGAAGAATTATAGAAATGGATTTTTTAAGAGAAATCAAAAAAGTTCAAAGAAATACTCGAGGAAGAAAAGCTATTCTGTACGAATTTGACCCAAAAAAATATAATAATTACTCCAAAACAGGGTTCTAATTATTATTTATAACTAGGTTTAAAATATTAGGTTATTCCCTTTTCCAGTTTAAAATAAGTCCTCTTCCAGGTGTAAATGGCACTTCTTTAGTCTCTAAATATTTTTCTATTTCTTTCAATGAATTATCTAGTAATTGCATTTGTTCAATTACTTTTTCAAAATCTAAGGAAGCTGATTCATAAAGCATTTTATTAGTACTAGATGGTGATGATCTACTTCTCCACATATTCCAAATGATAATTCCAACTTTGGAGGCAATGGATTCTTTTTGCTCAATATCTCTTTTACTTAGTGATGGATCTCCATAAAGTTGAATATGAATATTATCTCTTTTAGAATTTAACTCTTCCAAATTTCTTAAATAGTTTAAATCTAAATTTGGATAGGATTTAAAAGCAGATTTAATAAATGACAATCTCTTTTTATCTTCATCTAACACTTCAGAAGAAGCATCGACTGCTTTTCTAAGTTTGTCAACTTTTAATTGGAAAGCCAATAGAGCTTTTTTATCATCCGCTGGTGTAGATAACTGATTTAACCATTCACATTCAAACATTGTTTTATCAACCATTAATGTAGCATTTCCATTTTCAACTTTATGCATCGAAACAAAATATTTTCCTGGAAGAGCTAAAGGACCATTATTTGCTTCGCTGTACCTTCCAGGTTTAGATGACTTTAATGAAATATTACTTTGAGGAGTTAATCTGAAATTCCAAATTACAGAATTAAAACCAACTTTTGCACTTTCTACAATTTTCCTAACTTCCTTACCACTTTCATCATAAATTGTAAAAATTAAATATGGTTTTTCTTCACGATCTTCAATTTTAAGTTGTTTTATAGATGGGTATTCAACATCTTCATTTGACTTAATCTTTTTCTTTTCTTCCTCTTGTCTTAAACTTTTTTTAGTTTTAAGAGTATCGTTAAAAATATAGTTAATAACTGTTCCTAAAGGCGGATTTTTAGCATTAAAAAGTGACTCACCTTGGGAACCTTTATTTCTTGTACCAAGGGGACGTGAGTCTATATACATTAAAGACTTTTTAATAGGAAAAATATGAGCTTTAGCAGTAATATTTTCTTTTAAGTTTCTTAGTGCAGAATAGTTGTCTAAAACATAAAAACTTCTTCCGAAAGTAGCTAAGACTAAATCATTTTCTCTTTTTTGAATTTCCAAATCTCTCACTGCAATGGTTGGTAACCCATTTTTTAATTGTTTCCACTCTAACCCACCATTAAAAGTGAAATAAACTCCAAACTCCGTTCCAACAAATAGTAAATTTTCATCTTTATGATCTTCTACTAAATCATAAACTGATCCTCTTTTAGGTAAGTTAGATACGATTGATTTCCAAGTTTCACCTTTATCATTAGAAACCATTAAATAAGGGCTAAAATCTCCTTTTTTGTGGTTGTTAAATACAGCGTAAACCCTATTAACATTATGCTGAGAAGCAACTAACGAATTAACATATGTATTTTCAGGAATCCCTTTAAAACTTCCATATTTAGTCCATGGACCTCCCTGATTTTCAGAAACTTGTATTAAACCATCATCAGTTCCAACGTATAATAAATTCTCTTGAAGAGGTGATTCGTCAAGAGCTACAATATTTCCATACATAGTGGTTGATTTATTTTTCATTACAGCATCTGAACTTTGAATTCTACCCATTACTTTAAGTTGATTTCTATCTATATTCCGAGATAAATCTGGACTAATACATTCCCACTTATCTCCCCTATTATCACTTTTAAAAAGACGATTTGCAGCAAAATATAATCTTTTAGAATTATGAGGGCTTATTATAAGTGGAGCATCCCAATTCCATCTTAAAGCATCCATTTTATCATTTGCCATGGGCTTAATTCCTACTTTTTCTCCCGAAATTCGGTCGTATCGAACCAACCAGCCATATTGGGATTGAGCATAAACAATATTTGGATTTTCAGGATCTACAGCACTTTCAAAACCATCTCCTCCATTTGTTATATACCAGTCAGAGTTTAAAATTCCGTGATTTGATATTGTTCTTGAGGGGCCACCTATACTGTTATTGTCTTGAGTTCCTCCATATATATTATAAAATGGATAATCATTATCTACAGCTACTTTATAAAATTGAGTAATTGGTAAATTTGGTTTATAGTGCCAATTACTTGCATGATCCCATGTTTCATATAGTCCCCCGTCACATCCAACTATCCAATGATCTGTATCTTTTGAGTCTATCCATATACAATGGTTATCTACATGTTTGCTCTTCTCACCAGTTTTGACAACAGTTTTCCCCCCATCTACTGTATGGTGTAACCAAGTATCCATAAAGAATACTTTATTTTGATCTAATGGATCACAAAAAACTTCTTGATAATAATTTCCACTCGTTACATATTTATTTACTTTATTCCAGCTTTCTCCTTTATTCTTAGAAAAATAAAGCCCTTGTTTATTGTTTTCAGCCTCTACTAAAGCATATAAATAATCTGTGTTAGCAGGTGAAATATCCATTCCAATTCTACCTTTTATAGCAGAAGGAAGTCCATTTGTTAATTCTTTCCAATTTTTACCAGAATCAGATGATTTATAAATTTTTGAACCTACACCACCTCCTACATAGGTAAAAACATGTCTTCTTCGTTGATGTGCAGTAGCATAAATTATTGAAGGATCATTTGGGTCTATATGAACTTCATTTATTCCAGTGTGTTTATTTGTTTCTAATATAAGACTCCATTCTTTTCCTCCATCTTTAGTAAAATACAATCCTCTTTCTCCACCTTCTTTCCATAAAGGGCCATAAGCTGCGACATAAATTTTATTAGAATTATTAGGGTCAATTTCAATCATACCAATATGTTCAGAATTTTTTAAACCCATGTTTTTCCAGGTTTTTCCATCATCTAAACTTCTGTAAACCCCATCACCATAAGCAACACTTCTCTGATTATTGTTCTCTCCGGTCCCTACCCATATGGTATGCTCATTATTTGGATCGATTTTTACACAACCAATACTGTATGATCCTTCATTATCGAAAATAGGTTCAAAAGTATTTCCACTATTTTGAGTCTTCCAAAGTCCTCCAGAAGCTACAGCTACGTAATAAATTTTCGGATTATTTTTATTGACAGCAATATCAGCAATTCGACCTGCAGTTAAAGCAGGACCAACCGATCTAAATTTCAAACCTGATAAATTGATTTTAGCTAGTTCTGATTTAACTTCTTTACTTTTTTTATTTTGAGAAATGGAAAACTGTGAAATAGATAGAGAAATTAATAAAATTAAGATTTTTTTCATATTTGATTTATTATATATTCATGTCACTTTTTTCAAAAGGATAAGCATTTAGGGTAGCTATTCCAGTTGCAATAAGTTCTTTATTTTGGTTATAAATTTCCCCTTTTACCGTATATAATCTTTGTCCACTTTTTATAACCAAACCTTGACCAATAAGACTATCGTTTAAAAAAACTGGTTTTAAATAATTAATTTTAAACTCCACTGTAGAAACTAATTTATCTTCCGATAAAGATTGACTAAGTGCAGCAGTTCCTACAATTTGATCAAATATAGCAGAAATAAACCCACCGTGAGCTGACTTTACAGTAGCTAAATGTTGTTTTTTAACATTAACACTATATTTAACTTGTCCTGGTTTTACCTCAACTAATATTAAATCTAAAAATTTTCCAAACTGATTTGTTTGATTGTATATATTGAGAATCTTATTATTCATTTTTATACAAAGTAATGAATATTTTAAATAGGTTCTTTAAGGTGAAAATCATTTCATTATATTTGCCATCTGTAATTAACAGAGATGATAAAAATCACACTTCCAGATGGCACTTTTAAAGAAGTACAAAAAGGTACTTCCTCGTTAGATATTGCAAAATCTATAAGTGAAGGTCTTGCAAGAAAAGTTCTTGCTGCAGAAATAGATGGTGAAATATGGGATCTTAACAGGCCTCTTGATAAAGATGCAACTTTAAAACTACTAACATTTAATGACAATGGTGGTAAGTCAACAATGTGGCATAGCAGTGCTCATGTTATGGCAGAAGCTATTGAATTTTATTTTCCTGGAGTTAAATTAGCTATTGGACCTCCAATAGAAAATGGATTTTATTATGACATTGATTTTGACAAACATGAGATTTCTGAAAAGGATTTAGTTAAAATTGAAAAAAAAATCATTGAACTAGCTAGAGAAAAGAATCCTTTTATAAGAAAAGAAATCACTAAAAAAGAAGCCATTGATTTCTTTAAAGCTAAAAATGATCCATACAAATTGGAACTATTAAACGAACTTGAAGATGGCACTATAACTTTCTATAACCAAGGGAATTTTACTGATTTATGCAGAGGCCCACACATCCCAAATACTGGATACATAAAAGCTGTTAAATTATTAAGCATTGCTGGGGCATACTGGAGAGGGAACGAAAATAATAAACAACTTACAAGGATATATGGCATCACTTTTGAAAAACAGAAAGATTTAAATATCTACTTAGAAAAGCTTGAAGAAGCAAAGAAAAGAGATCATAGAAAATTGGGAAAAGAGTTGGAATTATTTACCTTTTCTGAAAAAGTTGGACAAGGGTTACCACTTTGGCTTCCAAAAGGAACTGAACTAAAAGAAAGATTAATATCATTTCTAAAAAAAGCCCAAACATCTTCCGGCTATCTTCCAGTTTCAACCCCACATATTGGACATAAAGACTTATATGTTTGTTCAGGTCATTATGAAAAATATGGTGAAGATTCTTTTCAATCAATTAAAACACCACATGATGGAGAAGAATTTCTTTTAAAACCTATGAATTGTCCTCATCATTGTGAAATATTTAATTCATCTCCAAAATCTTATAAAGATCTTCCTCTTCGTTTAGCAGAATTTGGCACAGTATATAGATATGAGCAAAGCGGTGAATTACATGGTCTAACAAGAGTAAGAGGCTTTACTCAAGATGATGCACATATATTTTGTAGACCGGATCAATTAGAAGACGAATTCAAAAAAGTAATTGACTTAGTACTGTATGTTTTTGGTGCTTTGAAATTTGAAGAATTTGTAGCTCAAATATCCTTAAGAGATCCTGATAATGAAAAAAAATATATTGGAAGTGTTGAAAATTGGGATAAAGCTGAACAAGCTATTATTAATGCTGCTAAAGACAAAGGATTAAAAACTGTAATCGAATATGGTGAAGCTGCATTTTATGGACCTAAATTAGATTTCATGGTTAAAGATGCTTTGAATAGATCATGGCAACTTGGCACCATTCAAGTTGATTATAATCTTCCGGAAAGATTTGAACTAGAATATACTGGATCAGACAATCAAAAGCATAGACCTGTAATGATTCATCGTGCCCCATTTGGATCACTAGAAAGATTTGTGGCTTTATTAATTGAACATACCGGTGGAAAATTTCCTCTATGGCTAAATCCTGAACAATTTATCATACTTCCTTTAAGTGAACAATTCAATGAATATGCACAAGAAGTTTTAAAACTTCTAAAAAATTACGATATTCGCGGTCTTGTTGATGAACGAGCTGAGAAAATAGGTAGAAAAATAAGAGATGCTGAGTTAAATAAAGTACCATTTATGCTCATTGTGGGGGAGAAAGAAACAAAAGAAAAAATGGTTTCTGTAAGACAACAAGGTGAAGGAGATCTAGGTAAGTTTTCAGTAGAAGATTTCTCTAATTTCATTCACAATAACATAAAAAAAGATTTTATAGATTATAATTATTAGACTAAAAGGAGGATTATCAAACCAAGAAGACCAAACAGAGGAAGAATTATCAAAGAAAATCCGCATAGGATTAATGATAGAATACGAGTTCCAGAAGTAAGAGTAGTAGGTGAAGGCATTGAGCAAGGTGTGTTTCCTACTCAAAAAGCTATAAGAATGGCTGAAGAGTTAGATTTAGATTTGGTAGAAATTTCTCCAAATGCTAAACCTCCAGTTTGTAAAATAATTGATTATAAAAAGTTTTTATACGAACAGAAAAGAAAACAAAAAGAATTAAAATCAAAACAAGTAAAAGTAGTTATAAAAGAAATAAGATTTGGTCCTAATACTGATGAGCATGATTTTCAATTTAAATTAAAACATGCAATTAAATTCTTAAGTGAAGGAGCAAAATTAAAAGCTTTTGTTTTTTTTAAAGGAAGATCAATAATTTATAAAGATAGAGGCGAAATATTATTATTAAAATTTGCACAAGAATTAGAAGAATATGGAGTTTTAGAAAAAATGCCTGATCTCCAAGGAAAAAAAATGATTATAATAATTAATCCAAAGAAGAAATAATACGCAATATTACAATTATGCCTAAGATGAAAACCAATTCCAGCGCCAAAAAAAGATTTAAATTCACCGGTAGTGGAAAAATTAAGAGAAAACATGCCTTTAAAAGTCATATTTTGACCAAAAAGTCAACAAAAAGAAAAAGAAATTTGACCAAAGCTACTTTAGTTAGTAAGTCAGATGTGAAAAATATTAAGTTGCAACTTTGCGCTTAATTAATTCACGGTTATTAAATGTAAAACCCAGCTTAAAGTCAATAAAAGATAAGTTTGTAAAGACGCTTCAAGCTAAAAATTTAAATTATGCCAAGATCAGTAAATAGTGTAGCCGCAAAAGCAAGAAGAAAAAAAGTATTAAAACTCGCTAAAGGTTATTTCGGAAGAAGAAAAAATGTTCATACTGTTGCAAAAAATGCTGTTGACAAAGGTCTTCAGTATGCTTACAGAGACAGAAGACAAAAGAAAAGAAATTTTAGAGCTTTGTGGATTCAAAGAATCAATGCAGGTGCTAGACTTCATGGAATGAGTTACTCAGAATTTATGGGTAAAATAAATTCTAAGGGAATAGAACTAAATAGAAAAACTCTTGCAGATTTAGCAATGAATCATCCTGATGCTTTTAAAGCAGTAGTTGACTCATTAAAATAATCTTTTTATTTTAAATTTATTTAGGGGCTTATTGCCCCTTTTTTTTATCCAAAATTCTAAAAAATTTTAATTGTTGAATTACTGTAGAAATTGGTTTAAAACCTGACTTTGAAAGAAGACTATTTGCACAATTAACTAATTTCTCATTACTATAGTGATTATCTCTTGAAAAATGAATGAATTTTAACATCCAAAATGCATCAAATTTTATAAAAAATAATTTTAAGTAGTTCTTATTTGATTGTGAATTATTTAAGAACATTTTATGTAAAATATCCCAATCATTATAACTTAAATATTCTTTAATTAATTTTGGAAACTCATCATAAATAAATCTTTGCCTTTTAATATTATCCACCCATTCTTTTAACACTTCAAAAGATTTAAAATTATAAGTTTTTGTCAAATCCTTTTTATTCTGAAAAGCTTCTAGAATTGCTCTTCCAGTTCCAAAAGGTACTCTGTTAGACATTCTTGGAGATGGTTTTACTTTGGTATTAATAATTTCTCCAAATTGTTCACCCTTTATAAGTTTATTTATAAAATAGAAATCTTCTCCTGCTTTTCTTCTATTCATTCCACCTTGTCTTGCATAAGCACTGGCTGTCAGAGCAAAAGCACTTCCTATTGTATGGAAAGCATAAGGAACTCCAACATACGATAAAGCATTTTTATAATACCTTAAATGTAATTCATAGTTTATAATTTGATTATAATGAAAATCGGTGTATTTATCTCCTTTTAATGGATGCTCAAAATGAATAGATACTGCTTGTTCTATGTTTTTCTGAAAGAAAGAATCTATTTCTAAAAAGTAATTAGATGTTACAACTGTATCAGCATCTAGTCCTACAATAATTCCATTTGATTTAATTGACTTATACCTTTCTAGAGCTAAATCCATACCTAATTTTCTTGCCCATCCTACCCCAGCATGTTTAGGATCTAAATCATCCATATAAATAGGAATTAAGAAAGCCTTTTCATTATTATTGTTTTTTGCAAAATCTTTAAGTTGAATAAAGGTTTTTTGATTTGATTCTTTAACTTCTTTTTTTTCATTGATTGAATCATTAACTAGTGCAATAACTTCAACACTGAATGAATAATTTTCTTGATTTAGAAAAAGAGATTCTAAAGTTGGGTTAAGATCTTCTTCATTATAAATTGGAATGACTACAATTATTCTTAAGTCATCAAATGGTTGATGAGCTACTTTGATAGTTCTAGAATTAAACCTTCTAAAATATTGATCAATTACGGAGACAATCGAATTTTTGTCCATTGATTATCATCTTTAGTGTAAACTATTCTATCATGTAACCTACTGGATCTTCCTTGCCAAAACTCTAATGATATAGGTGATAGACAATACCCTCCCCAGTGAGGAGGTCTGGAAACATTTTTATTTTCAAATTGTTGTTCGTAAAATTTAATTTTTGATTCCAACTCAGATCTATCTTTGATTTTTTGACTTTGGTTAGAAGCCCATGCTCCAATTTGGCTAGCTCTTGGTCTAGAATTGAAATACTTATCCGATACAGAATCGTCTACTTTACTAATTATTCCTTGAATTCTAATTTGTCTTTCTAACTCTCCCCAAAAAACATTCAAAGAAGCATATTTATTAAGGTTGAGATCTGAACCTTTGCTAGAATTGTAATTTGTATAAAAAACAAAACCTTTTGGAGAAATGTCTCTTATATATAAAATTCTTGAAGAAGGTCTTCCTAAATTATCTACAGTCGATAGACATGCAGCATATGGGTCTAAAATATTACTTTTTAAAGCTTCGTCAAACCATTTCTCATATTGCTTTATTGGATTATCTAAAGCCATTTCTTCTGAGAATGGCTGATTAGTAAAGTCTCTTCTATTAGTATTTATATAATTTTTAATTTCTTTAGATAACACTTTATAAAATTAAGAAAAAGTAGAATTACTGTAACATATTTATAATATTACGTAAAATAATAAGTTCTCATTTAACAGAAAATATAATTTTGAATTATGAAAACAGAAACATCTGATATTTTAGGTGTAATTCCAGCAAGATTTAATTCCACAAGACTTTTGGGAAAACCTTTAAAAATTATTGGAGATAAACCAATGATTCAGCATGTTTATGAAAGAACTAAAAAAACTCTTAATAATGTTATTGTAGCAACTGATGATGATCGTATTTTTAATTGTGTAAAAGATTTTGGTGGAAAAGTAATATTAACTAATAAGAATCATAAAAATGGAACCAGCAGATGTTTAGAAGCAGTCAATATATATTTTGAAGAAACTGGTAAAGAATTTGAATATATTGTAAATGTTCAAGGAGATGAGCCATTAATTCATGAAGATCATTTAAAAAAATTAATTCATTGTTTTCAAGATCCAAACACAAATTTCGCAACAGTTGCACTCCAGTTATCAAATAAAAAAACTCTACCAAATGGAAAAGTATTCTTGGTAAAAGATAGGAATGAATATGCACTTTATTTTTCTAGAAATATCATACCATTTATTAGAGATAACAACAAAGAAAATATAACTGATAATACATCTTTTTTCCAACATATTGGAATTTATGGATATACTAAAAAAGCTTTAGAAAAGTTTTGTAATCAAAAGCCTTCTTCACTAGAAATATCTGAAAAACTAGAACAACTTAGATGGCTTGAAAACGGAGGTAAAATTAAAGTTGGGATAACAAAGCAATTATCATTTCCTGTTGACACTATCGAAGATTTAAATGAGGTTAGAAAAATTTATGAAAAAAAACATCATATATAATACTTACTTTTGAAGTTGTGAAAGACGTAATTAAAAAATATATAGAAGAAGAAGTAAAAGCTATTAAGAATATCCCTATTGATGGAAAAATAGAAGAGGTTGTTAACATCATTTATCAAAAAGTACATATAGACAATGGAAAAGTCATCATTAGCGGTATGGGTAAAGCAGGTCAAATAGGGATGAATATAGCCACGACGCTATCATCTACTGGAACACCTGCTGCTTTTATTCACCCGAGTGAAGCACAACATGGAGATTTGGGTTTAATTCAAAAAAATGATGTGCTTATTCTTATTTCTAATTCTGGAAAAACTAGAGAGATTATAGAATTTCAAGAATTAGCCAATCAACTTTATAATAATTTAACTGTTATTGCTCTTACAGGGGATTTAAATAGTAAGCTTGCTAAAGTTTCTGATGAATGTTTATTCACAGGAAATCCCAAAGAAATTTGCCCTCTTGGATTAACTCCTACCACTTCAACAACCGTAATGACTGTTGTTGGAGATATTTTAGTTGTAAGCATGATGAAAAAAATAAATTTTTCTAAAAAAGATTATGCCAAGAGACATCACAGTGGATATTTAGGAGAAAAAGCTAAAAAATGAAAAAATTCACTTTAATTGCTGGACCGTGCGCCATAGAAGATGATTCTATGGGACTTAAAATTGCCAAAGAAGTTCAATCAATTTGTATGGATCTATCCATAGATTATATTTTTAAAGCAAGCTATAAAAAAGCAAATAGATCAAAAAATGACAGTTTCACTGGAATTGGAAATGAAAATGCATTGGAAATAATACGAGGAATTGGAAAAGAATTAAATGTAGATACTATAACTGATGTACATGAAAGTCACGAACCTAAATTTGTTGCTAATTATGTCAATCATTTACAAATACCTGCATTTCTTTGTAGACAAACAGATTTATTAATTGCAGCGGGTAAAACTGGCTTAACTGTAAATATTAAAAAAGGTCAATTCATGTCTCATGATGCAATGGGTTTTGCTGTTGAAAAAGTTAAATCTACAGGAAATAACAATATTTGGATATGTGAAAGAGGAAACAGCTTTGGATATCAAGATTTAATTGTTGATGCTACTGCCATTACCAAGTTAAAAAAACATCAAGTACCAGTAATCATGGATTGTACTCATGCGGTTCAAAAACCTAATCAAAATATTGGTATTACTGGGGGTGACCCCTCACTTATATCTTCTATTATTTTTAGTGCTGTTGCCAATAATGTTGATGGACTTTTCATTGAGACACATCCTGAACCAGAAAAAGCTAAAAGTGATCCTTTCACTATGTTAAAGTTAGATTCACTTTATTCGATACTTAAGAAAGCAATGAGGATCAGAGAAGCAATAAATTAAATTATTTTACTTCTAAAACTAAAAACTTACTGTTTTTCCAAAAATTTTCAACGTTAAAAATCAACAATGAATCTATTAATTCATTAGTATTTTTAGAAATTTTATAGGATTCTGAAGGATGTGGAGTCATTAACTTTACAGATTTATAACCGAGAACTATAGATTTTAAATCTTGCTTTGTACTAAAAGTGAAATAATTAGTGTTAAAATCTGAATTCAATTTCCTGCTCTTACCTAAACCAATTAAACCTCCGCTTTTTGTTAGTACGCCATTGTCTAAAAGTTCTGATTTAGTACCTATAACATAGGCAATTTCATTTAGCTTATTATTTAAAAAACTAATTTTTTTATTTTGCTCATTATATTTATTGAATATGGCTTCAAAAGAAGAATTTAAACTATACAATTCCTCTCTTAAAAAATAAATTTCCCTATTACTTTTAGCTACTTCTGTACTCAGTTCTGTAACTCTTATAGCAAATTGAGAATTTTTATTTTTTTCTAGCTTAACTGCATTATTAAGTTCAGAAATCATAGATTCATTTTCTATTAGTTTTTCTGACATAATTTTTATAGCATTTATAATATTAGTTGTATCAGCTTTATAAAACTCCTTCTTACTTTTAGCATTATTTATGATACTTTCTTGATTATTGATTTCATTAATATTATTCTTTATCCTTTGAATATACAGTGCGTACTGGTTGACAATTGAATCATTATTTAATTTATCAAATTCTAAAGAATTCAATTCTTTATCCTTTGAATTCAATTCGGATTGCAGGCTATCAATGATAATTTTATTTTCAGAAATGGTTTCATTATTTGAATTACAGGAAAAAATCATTGCTAAAAAAAATATATAATAAATTCTTTTCATGGTTTTAAAACAAGTTAAGTAAACTATTAGTACCTAAAGGTCTTTCTACAGTGAAACCTTCTCCAAATTTTTTATTAATAGATCTACCTAATAAATTGGCTTTAGACTTTATTGATTCAAGGAATTCTAAAGAGGATATAGGTGTGGAGGGTTCTTGACTTTTAGGATCATAAAATTGACTTTTAAAGGCCATAATTGCTTTAATTTTTTGATCATAATTTTCAGAAATATCAACAACAAAATCAGGATCTATCCATTGGTCCTGAATATAATGATATACACTTACTGGCCGATGAGCATCTTGTGAAATATTATTTTCAAAAGTTTCAAATTTTTTAAGTCCAGAAATAAAAGATGATTTAGAAACTAATTTAGAAGCAACACTGTGATCAGGGTGTCTATCTTTAATAGCATTGCATAAAACAATTTGAGGCTTGTGAGTTCTAATAACTTTAACTATTTCACTTATTGAATCTTTTGAAATATTTATAAAGGCATCTGGTAAATTTAAATTAATTCGAAATTTTGCTCCAATAATGTCTTTAGCCTTTTCTGCTTCCATTTTTCTAGTAGTTATATTTCCTCTTGTTCCCATTTCTCCCATAGTTAAATCAACAATACCTACAGAAAAACCATTTTTAACGTGTTTAATCAACGTTCCACCAGCACTTAACTCCACATCGTCAGGATGCGCCCCAAAAGCTATTATATCTACCATTACTTTATTTTTTAATTGATTCACTACTAGGTAAACCATATTTATCTACCAAATATACTATAGAAGTAATTGCAGAGGCACCTAATTCTAATTCTCTTTTATGTACATTTTCAAAAACATCTTCTTTAGAATGATGATAGTCAAAATATCTTTGAGAATCAGGAACCAAACCAACAAGACATAATTTACCGTCTTTCAATGGACCAATATCAACTCCACTATATCCTTTTGAAAAAATATGCAACTGATATGGTTCAAATAAATTCTTAAAAGTTTGTAAATATTCTAATTGCAACTTGTTCCCATCTATACTAAATCCTCTAGGACTGAAACCTCCCCTATCAGATTCTAGAGCAAACAAATGTTTTTCACTATTATTTCTTACCATATTTGCATAATGCTCTCCTCCTCTATTTCCATTTTCTTCATTCATATACATAACACATCTTAAGGTTCTTTTAGGTTTAATATTCATTTTTTTAAAAGTTTCTAATACTTGAAGACTTTGAACAACTCCTGCTCCATCGTCATGAGCTCCCTCGCCTATATCCCAAGAATCAAGATGACCACCTACTAAAATAATTTCTTCTGGAAACTTAGAACCTTTTATTTCACCAATAACATTGTAAGATACAGTATCAGGAAGTTGTTTACATGAAAGTTCTAATGAAAGGCTTTTAACGTTATTTATCTTTAAAGCTTCACTTAAATCATGAGCATCTTTTGTACTTATAGCAACAGCAGGGATTTTTTTAGTTGAATCCGTATACGACATAGAGCCTGTATGAGGGTTTTTATCAAATTTTAAAGTCATAGATCTTACTATTACAGCAATTGCACCATACTCAACAGCTCTAGAAGCTCCATTATGACGTTGATCAACACAATTTCCGTAAGCCATTCCTGTAGAAATATAAGTTGGATTCATAGGTCTATTAAAAAATACTATTTTCCCTTTGATTAATTTCTCTCCATATTCTTCTAATTGATTCCAATTATTAATTTCTATTAAATCACCCTTTAATACACCATTAGTCCCTATAGAACCCCCTAAAGCAGTGCAATTAACATTTACAATGCTGTCTTTTTTATTTTTCCATGATACTAATTCAGTTTTTCCTCTAACCCAATGTGGAACCATGATTCTTTGAAAATAAATGGTATCTAATTTGGTTTTTTCCATTAAAAGAGCAGCCCATTCCACAGCTTTTTGAGCTGAGTGACTTCCACTTAATCTATTTCCAACATCTTTACATAAAGATCTTAAGTTTTCATAACAATTTCCCTGCGTTAAATTATAGGTGTAGATTGCTCTAAGTTGGGTAGAATCATTAATTTGTGCAATTAACTGAGTAGATAATAAGATTAAATTAATTTTTAAAAGATATTTAATCATTTTTTTAGAATTAAAATTTATCTTTATTTAGACTAATTTACTCAAAATGGCTAGAACTCCTACAACTCAAATACCTCTTGGCTTTATAGCTCCAAATTTCTCATTAGTTGATGTAACTACGGGTTCAAAAGTATCTCTAATAGATGTTTCAAGAAAAAATGGTTTAGTTGTTATGTTTATATGCAATCATTGTCCATTTGTTGTACACGTAATTGATCAAATAGTGGCAGTTGCGAATGACTATTTAAAAAAGGATTTTGGATTTGTTGCCATAAGTAGTAACGATATTATTAACTACCCTGATGATAGTCCTGAAAAAATGAAAGAACTAGCTAAAACGAATAACTTTCCTTTTCCATACTTATATGATCCTACTCAAGAAGTTGCCAAAAATTATGATGCTGCATGCACACCAGATTTCAGTGTTTTTGATTCCCAATTAAAATGTATTTACAGAGGACAACTAGATGATTCTAGACCAGGTAATAATGAACCTGTAAATGGTAAAGACTTAAGATTGGTATTAGACTTAACATTAAAAAATAAAAAATTAGATTTCATTCAAAAACCATCTATTGGCTGTAATATTAAGTGGAAATAAAGATCAATTAAGAAAAAGAGCATTAATAGAGAGATCTCAACTTAAAAATGAAATTATTGAGGAACTTTCTAAAAAAATATCTGAAAATTTATTTAGAAATTTCAACTTAGAAAAATTAAATGTTCATCTATTTTACCCTATTTCTGATAAAAAAGAGGTGAATACTTGGCATATTCATAATAAATTAAGCCATTCGGTTAAAATATTTACATCTGCTTATAATAATGATTCTGAAGAATGGGAATGTGTTAGTTTTAATCCTAATACTGAATTTAGAAAAGGAAAATTTAACGTTCCCTACCCAATAAAACATCAAAAAGAATTATTTGAAGATATCAATGTTATCCTCATTCCATTACTTGTTTTTGATAGCAATGGTCATAGGATAGGTTATGGAAAAGGAATTTATGATTCAATACTTAATTCTACAAAGAAAACCTGCATTAAAGTGGGATTATCTATAATGGAATGTTCTAATGTTTTAATAGATTTTCAAGATCATGATATTGCTTTAGATTACTGCCAAACCCCTTCAGTTCTACATAATTTTAAATTAAATCCTTAATTTTATAAAATAACATTAGTTAAGATTTAATAAATGTTTAGATTTTTATTGACTTTATTTATAATTGTAAACTGTTTATTCTCAGGGCTTAAAGCTTCACTAAATAAACCTTTAGTTAAAACATTGAAGCACCTTGCAATATCTATTAATCCTAATTGCAACTCCCATTATGTTAATTACGCTGTGATTACAGAATCTAATGGAAAAATTATTAAAACAAGATTCATAACTGGTAGAGAATTTATCCTAATAGGAATGGGGAAACAACCATCTGAAGCTAACTCTAATAATGAAAATCTATTCAAAAGGTTTAAAATTAAAGATTGTTTATACAAATACGACTCTATTCAATGTTTAAAAAAATCAGATTTAAAATTATTTGATTTATGGGCATTAAGATATAATAGAAATCCTTTTTGCCCACCTGATTGTACTCCTGCTGAAAATATGCTTGTGCAAGGTTTTGGTCAGCACAAATTCAGACCTAGCTGGCCACAAATTCAAATTCTTCAAAATTACGGTATCACCTATATAAATGACTTTTTTTTATGGAGAAAATCTTTTCCATCTTCTTTCAGATTTTCAAAAACCTGACTGGAGAAATAAGTATCTTAACGCCAAGGAATAACATCTTAATTAAAAAAAATAGTGAACCCTCACCATTCATCTAAACTTAGAAAATTTGCAGTTAGACCTTTTTTCTTTAAAACCTATCTTCTTTTAAAATTACCTATGGGCTTTTTAAGCGGCATGAAAATTAGAAAATTAAATGAAGAGAAATGTAAAGTCACTGTTCCCTATAAATGGATAAATAAAAACCCTTTTAAATCAACTTTTTGGGCTGTTTTAGGGATGGGTGCAGAGATGAATACTGCAGCATTAATTCTACAGTACACCTATAAACACCAACCTTCTATATCTACATTACCCTTAAAGTGTGAGAGTGAGTTTTTCAAAAAAGCAACGGGAATTACCCACTTCACCTGTAATGACGGCCATTTAATTAAAGAAAAAATAAATATTGCTATAAATTCTAAGGAACCAGTTATTATTGAAGCTTATTCGATAGGTCTTAATAATAATTCAGAAACGATTTGTAAATTTAAATTTACTTGGTCTGTGAAAGTTAAAAGTTGAACCCATTATTTTGTATAAAAAATCTATTCTTTTTTACATAATTTTAATCACACCCATTACCTATTTTTCTGGATGGGGGTTTTTTGGTCATAAAAAAATTAATAGAGTTGCAGTATTTACTATTCCAGAATCTTCTTTATTTAAATTTTACAAAGAAAATATAGATTTCATAACTGAACACGCTGTTGATCCTGACAAAAGAAGATATGCAGTGAAAGGGGAAGCTGAAAAGCATTACATTGACATAGATCATTATATAAAAAATGATGAAAACCCATTTGACATCATGCCAAGAAGATGGAAAGATGCGGTAGATAAATTTTCTGAAGACACCATAAAAGCTTACGGGATTTCTCCCTGGAATATTCAATCTATGCTCTATAAACTTACTAATGCATTCAAGGAAAAAGATTTGATAAGAATATTAAAATATTCAGCTGAAATAGGTCACTATATTTCTGATGCTCATGTACCATTACATGCAACTGAAAACTATAATGGTCAATTTACTAATCAAAAGGGAATTCATGGCTTTTGGGAATCCCGGGTTCCAGAACTATTTTTCGACGATTATGATCTTATAACAGGTAAAGCAATATATATAGAAAAACCCCTTAACTCAACTTGGGAATTTATAGAAGAAAGTTATTTTGCTGTAGATTCAGTATTAAGTTTTGAGAAGAAACTTTCAAATGATTGGGCTGATGATAGAAAATTTTCATTTGAAAAAAGAGGTCAAGTAACTATGAAAGTATATAGTAGAGAGTTTAGCAAAGAATATTCTAAAAGATTAAATAACATGCAAGAAAGAAGAATGAAGGCTTCAATTAAAGCAGTTGGCTCTTACTGGTATACTGCTTGGATAAACGCTGGTCAACCAGATTTGAATAACTTAAAAGTTTCTCAGGAAACAAAAAATAATTTCAAAATTTCTTATGATAAAAAATTGAAAACTAAAAGAGAACACAACTTCTAGTTTTTTTTCTTTTTTCTTTTTTTCTTCTTTTTAGCCTTTTTAAGAGCTTTTCTAGCTTCATCAGTTATTGGAACCCTTTTATAGAAAACCATCTTGCCAGAGTCTATTAAACCTATAGCTCTTTCAATTAATAAGTCCTCATCTTCTGGAAGGTAAGTTCTTTTTAAATTTTGACCACTAATTAAGCACAATGTTTGAAACCAAAAAGCAGTACCCCCTCCACGATATTTTTGAATAATATCATAGGCTGTTAAACCTGTATTTCTATAAATCATTTTCATTAAGTACACCCCTCTATTTATAGACATTTCCTTTATCTCATTTCCAAATTCTTTTTTCAAAGACTTGTTACATTTTGACAGATACCTTTTTTTTCCAAATTTACTTTCAATTTTTGATAATGAGTCTTCATAAGATGTCAGCATAGCAGAAGCAATTCTAGCATAATCATAAACACTTTTCACATAAAACTTTGTCCTGTTCCATTTTTTAACAAAATCTGCATTAGAAACAGTTATCTCTAAATCAGGAAGATATTGCTCAAACAATATAGAATCTTTTTCTTCTATGTCTAAATTTTGGCAAAAGACATTTACACTCAAAATAAAACTTAAAAAAAGAAAAGTTAATTTCATTCATACAATTTATAATTGTTTTTTGGACAATCTCAAGCTTAAAAAAAACTTTTAATAAATTTTAACTTTTTAAAGTTTAAATTTGTAGTAATGAAAAAGTTATTGGCTTCATTTTTTACCTTAATCACCTTATCAGCCTTGAGTCAAATTGAAGCCCTGTTTGATATCAAAAAATTTCATTCTTTAGAAAACAACTACATTGAAACCTATTTATTTGTCTATGGTAATACTTTATTTGAAAGCATAGATTCGAACCTTAAAGATAAAGGTATCGAAGTGCTTCAGTACATTGAAGATGAAAACAACAAAATTATAGCTCACAAAAAATATATTATTAAAGAAGAAGCTGACTATGTTGAAAAAGATGGAATAGTTGACCTTCAAAGATTTCCTGTTAATTCTGGAAAATACATGTTATTTATAGAAATTACTGATATTAACAAACCATCAAATATTGAAAAACACCAACAAGAATTTATTATTAATTATTCAAAATTTCCCTGTTTTTCTGACATTGAGCTACTAGATAGTTACTGGAAAGCAAATGAAGAAAATGAATTAACAAAATCTGGCTTCCATATGGTACCGCTTGTTACCAATTACTTTGGACCAGAATTTGATAAACTTGCTTATTACTTTGAAATATACAATTCTGACCCCATTGACACTTCTGAAATGTTTCTCCTTAAACAATCCATTAAAATTAAATCCACTAATAAAATTGCAGGACAATACAATAAAATTAAAAAAGTACCATCTAACCCTGTATTTCCAATTCTAAATACCTTTGACTTAAACAATCTACCAACTGGAAATTATGAACTTTCTATTGAATTAATTAACAAAGAAAATAAACTATTACACAAAACCACATATGACTTTCAAAGAACTAATTTAAATAATAGCATGCGTTTAGATAGGCTTAATGCCGTTCAAATAAATCAAACTTTTGTATCTAAAATTCCGAGTGATTCTATTAATGAGTTTATAAACTGTTTATCTCCTATAGCTTCTAGAATGGAGAAAAATATTATTGACAAAAAGTCCAATGATATTGATGACACTCTCAAAAGACAGTTTTTGTATAGTTTTTGGTATAACAGACAACCAGAAAATCCTTCTCTAGCTTGGGAAAAATACAAATTAGAAGTATCTAAAACTGATCAATTATTTTCCACAAAAGTAAGAAGGGGTTATGAAACAGATATGGGAAGAACCTATTTAAAGTATGGAGCACCCAATACCATAACAGATAGACCTAATGAACCAAGTGCCTATCCTTATCAAATTTGGCATTATTATAAGATTGGAAAATTCAATAATAAAAGATTTATTTTTTATATGCCAGATTTAGGGTCCAATGAATATTCCACACTACACTCTACCCTACAAGGAGAATATTTTAATAGAAATTGGAAAACCGATTTACATAGAAGAAATACACCTGGAAGAAGTGTTGACAACACTCAAAATCCAAATGATGGTCAATGGGGAAGCAACAGTAATACTTTTTTCATTAATCCATAACCAATAGAAACTTCAGTTGTCATATTAAATTATAATGGTCAAAAATGGCTTAAAAAGTTTATTCCAACTTTTATAAAACACTCTGTTAAAGACGCTAAAATCTATGTAATTGACAATGGATCTAATGATAACTCCATAGCGTTTTTAAAACAGAATTATAAAGAAATAATTATTATTAGTCTTGATAGAAACTTAGGTTTTGCAGGTGGTTACAATGAAGGTTTAAAACAAATAAATTCCAAATATTATATCATTGTAAATTCAGATATAGAGGTTACCAAAAACTGGATCCCCCCTCTAATAGAAGTTTTAAAAAATAACCCTGATATTGTTGCTGTTCAACCTAAAATTCTCTCTTTCCAGAACAAAAATAAATTCGAATATGCTGGTGCAGCAGGAGGATTTATTGATTTCTTAGGTTATCCATTTTGCAAAGGAAGGGTTTTTGACTTCACAGAATCTGATGAAGGACAATACAATCAATATTCAGAGATTTTCTGGGCTTCTGGAGCTTGCATGGCTATCAAAGCAAAGGAATTTATTGATGTTGGGGGGTTTGATGAAAGTTTTTTTGCTCATATGGAAGAAATTGACTTATGCTGGCGATTGAAAAATTTAGGAAAAAATATATTTTACACAAGTGATTCTAAAGTATTTCATGTTGGTGGTGGAACTTTAAATTATAATTCCTCAAAGAAAACATACTTAAATTATAGAAATAATTTATGGATGATACATAAAAATTACAAAGGGAAGGTCCCTTTATTTATCTTTATTTTAATAAGAATAAAACTTGATCTAATTTCAGGAATAAAACTTTTAATTTTTGGGAATTTTAAAAACTTCATAGCTATTTTAAAAGCTCACATAAATTACATTAAATCCATTAATCAAATTCAAAACAAAAGAAACAAAATTGATACTCTAAAGTTTAGTTCACATACTGGATATTGTAAAAAGTCTATTATTTGGAATTACTTTTTTCTCAATAAAAAAAAGTATTCTGACATATCAATCAACCAATAATTTTAAGAAATAAACTTTTCTGATGTCACCATGAAATCATGTAGAACAACATCTTCAGAAAGATATGGAACAAATTTTCTAAATTCAGTATGAATATTTTCTAGTTCAAGAGATGATTTTCTAGGTCTTCTAAAGTCCATTGCTTGAGAGGCTGTCATTAGCTCTATTCCAAGGATACTATGGATGTTTTGAACTACCTCTACCAATTTTACTCCTGCTATAGAGCCCATACTTACATGATCTTCTTGCCCATTGGAAGATTCAATACTGTCAACCGAAGCTGGATGACACAGAATTTTATTTTTACTTACTAAACTAGCTGCAGTATATTGAGCAATCATAAAACCAGAATTTAAACCTGGATTTTCTGTTAAAAATGGTGGTAATCCTCTAGTTCCAGAAATTAACTTATAGATTCTTCTTTCTGAAATACTTCCTATTTCAGCAGCTGCTATAGCCATAAAATCCATTGCCAATGCGATAGGCTGACCATGAAAATTACCTGCAGAAATAATCTCATCTTCTTTATCAAATACAATTGGATTATCAGTAACTGAATTAGTTTCTATAGTTATTTTGTTTTCAAACTCTTTTAAAACATCTAAACTTGCTCCATGTACTTGTGGAATACATCTAAAAGAATAGGGATCTTGAACATCCTTTTCATTCACTTTAACTAAATCACTAGTAGAAAGATAATTAAGAATTTTTTTAGCACATTCAATTTGTCCTTTATGAGGTCTTACACTATGAGGTTTTGGATCAAAAGGACTTAATCTACAATTATAGGCATCTAGTGAGAGTGCGGCTATTTTATGGGTCCAATTAAATAAAGATTCTAATTTTAAAAATGCATATGTTGCATGAGCAGACATAAACTGAGTTCCATTTAAAAGAGCTAAACCTTCTTTTGAATCTAATTCCAATACATCTTCCGAAAAAGAATTAAATATTTCTTTAGCACTTACTTTTTTATTTTTAAAATTAACCATTCCTTCCCCTATTAAAGGAAGACACAAATGTGCTAGAGGAGCTAAATCTCCTGAAGCTCCTAAAGAACCAGATTCATATACAACAGGTAGAATATCATTATTAAAAAGGAAAATCAATTTTTCTACGGTATTTAATTTCACTCCTGAAAACCCCATAGAAAGAGCATTTACTTTTAGTAGTAACATTAATTTTACTATCGACAAATCAATTTCTTTTCCTGCTCCGCAAGCATGAGACTTAACTAAGTTAACTTGTAATTTTTTAAGATTGCTATTAGATATTAATTCGTTGCATAAAGAACCAAAACCAGTATTTATACCATAGTAAATTTGATTATTATCACTTAATTTATTGTTAAGGAAATCTCTGTTCTTATTTATTCTTAATATGGAATCTTCTGAAAGCTTTATATTTAATTTTTCAGAAATTATTTTTTTTATATCTGAAAGTGAAAGTCCCCTGGGTGATATGACAAATGATGCTTTCAAATTTTAATTTAAAGTTGATATATCACATTCATTTTGATCTCCAGTATCCATATTTTTAAGTTCTATTGACATATCTAATTCAAAGTCTTTATTGATGAATAAAACAAAAGGTATTTTATTTAAATGAGCATATTTAATTTGCTTTTTGAGTTTAATATTGTCCGGATATAAAATAGAATCTATGTTTTTTGATCTTAAATAGTTCAATAACTTAAGTCCGTTAATAGCTGAATCTGATTGATCAACTATCATATATTTTGGCGGGGAATCTAAATCATTCGGAAACAAATTAAAGTCATTCATTATATCGTAAATTCTTTCTGCTCCAAAGGAAATTCCAACACCCGACAAATCTTTTTGTCCAAACACTTCAGTTAAATTATCATATCTTCCTCCTCCAACAATACTACCCATTGAACTATTATTTAATACAACCTCAAAAATTGAACCTGTGTAATAATCTAAACCCCTAGCTAAAGAAATATTAAACTCCAAATTATCAATTCCTAATTCTTTGGATAAATTAACAATGTGATTAAGCTCTTTTAAACCTTTTTGGCCCTCATCATTATTTTCTAACTTATTTTCTAACCAATTGAAAATATTAGTATCTGAATAGTTAACATTAAATAATTCTTTAAATAATAACGAACATTCTTTAATAGGAATGCTTTCTTGAAGTTCTTGAATTACTTTATCAACTCCAATTTTATCTAGCTTGTCAATAATAACTGTAATTTTAGAAAAGTACATTGATGAATTACAATGGTCAATTAAAGCAGATAATATCTTTCTATTATTAATCATGATAGTATGATCTGAAAGATTTAATTCATTCAAAACTTCTGAGATTAGGCATATCAATTCTATTTCACAATTTAAGGAGCTAGTACCTACAATATCTGCATCGCATTGATAAAACTCTCTATATCTTCCTCTTTGAGGTCTGTCAGCTCTCCAAACTGGCTGAATTTGGTATCTTTTAAATGGAAAAGAGATGTCGTTTTGATGTTGGACAATATATCGCGCGAAAGGAACTGTCAAATCATATCTTAAAGCTTCGCTGGAAAAGGAATTATCACTAGTCTTTTCTTTACTATAATTTTCTAAAGCTTTGGTGAATTTAGCTCCTCTTTTCAAAATTTTAAATAATAGCTGATCGCCTTCACTACCATATTTCCCTGTTAAAGTAGATAAATTCTCTATTGATGGTGTTTCAATTGGAGAAAACCCAAATTTTTGAAATTTTGACTTTATTATATTGAAAATAAAGTTTCTTCTTCTTATTTCTGAAGGTGAAAAATCTCTGGTCCCTTTTGGTATGGAAGGCTTTTGCATAGAAATATAAAAGTATGAATTTATATAATAAAAAACAGCATGTAAAAAATATGATTAGTAGTGTTTCAAATTAAATTTCAATGTTATCTAAGTAACTTTCAATTTCTTCAAAAGTAGTTTTTGAAAGAACTATATAACCCTTTGGATTAATAAGGAATTTAGAAGGTAGATCTAATACACCATACTTGTTAGCTAGTGAAGAACTTAAAACAAACTTATTATAGGAAACAGCTTGAAAATCCCAATTAAAACCAAACTTTTGAGCAACTTTACTCCAATTATCTCCTTTTTTCTCTAAGGCAATGGTCACAATATCCAACTTTGAATTATTTTCAAAATAAGAAAATTGAAATTTACTTTTTAAATCTACTAATTTAGGCATCTCACTAAGGCATGTATGACACCAAGAGCCCCAAAAGTCTAAAATTATGTAATTCCCTTTGGAATCTGAGAGATTGTAATCCCTATTATCAATAAGTTTTACAGAAAATTCAGGAGCAATTTTTCCTTTATTGGCTTCGTTAGAAAAAGTAAAATATCTATATAAAATTAACGATGAAATTAGTACGCTAATTACAAAAGCTATGGACTTTATTTTATTTTTTGTTGATGATGGCATCCTTAATAATAATATGAAAATGTTTGCATTTTACTTAAATCAAAAAAGACCCCATTTTTTGAGGTCTTTTAAAACTAAAGCGGAGAGTGAGGGATTCGAACCCCCGGTACCTTGCGGCACAATAGTTTTCAAGACTACCGCATTCGACCACTCTGCCAACTCTCCGTAAGATGCGCAAAAATAGAAAAAACATTTTTATAGCTAGTATTATTTAAAAATAAATTAAGCTTATAATAACTATTTTTACACGATGTCTTGGAAAAGCTTAATAAAGGGTTATGAAAATTACCTTAAAATTGAAAAATCTCTATCAAGCAATACTGTTGATGCGTACATAAGAGACATCAATAAGATGGATGGTTTTTTTAATAGTGAAGATTCCAAAAAAAAGATAAATTCAATAAATCATGAAGATTTTCAAAATTATTTAGCCCACTTAAATGGGCTAAAAATAAATGCAAGGTCTCAATCTAGAGTTATTTCAAGCATGAGATCCTTTTTTAAGTATTTAATGATTGAAAAAATAATTGATAACAATCCAAGCGAACTACTGGAAAACCCCAAGACAGGAAAGAAATTACCTGAATTTCTTACAATTGATGAAATAGACTTAATGGTCTCTCAGATTGATCGTTCAAAGTCTGATGGTGAAAGAAATATAGCAATTCTTGAAGTTCTTTATGGATGTGGGCTGAGAGTTACAGAACTAATCGAGTTAAAAATCTCAGAAATTTATTGGAAAGAAGGATTTATTAGAATTATTGGAAAAGGTAACAAAGAAAGACTTGTTCCATTGGGAAAAATTGCATCAAAACATTTAAAAATCTATTTAAATGAAATTAGAGTTCATCAAAAAATTGATAATCAATTTGTTGATCATGTATTTATTAATAAAAATGGAAAAAAATTATCTAGAGTGATGATTTTTAAAATCATAAAAAAACTTACCGAAAAAGCTGGAATACAAAAAAATGTATCTCCGCACACCTTAAGGCATTCTTTTGCCACACATCTAGTAGAGGGAGGAGCTGACTTAAGAGCTGTACAGGAAATGTTAGGTCACCAATCTATTACAACAACAGAAATTTATACTCATTTAGATAAGAACTATTTAAAACAAAATATTTTAGATTATCACCCTTTAGAGAAATCTAAAATGGGTTGGTAGCCCATACATTAAGCTCTGGTATAAAACCTCTTTTATCCATTTTAATAGCAGATACTATCGCATGAGCTATTTCTTTGGGTGTTAATTTTTTTTCTTCTTCGTCTCTTTCAATTCTTTTTTTGTTGTTAAATGCTGTTGTAACTTCACTGGGATTAACTAAAATAACTCTAATATTATCTCTCCTTAGTTCATGTCTCCAGCATTCTGTAAGACCTCTTAAAGCAAATTTAGATGCACAATAAACTGATCCTGAGGGAAAACCATTCGTTGATGCAGAAGAACCAATATTTATAACAGTTCCATATTGCTGGGTTTTAAAAAACTTCACAACTTCTTGGGTAAGCATGGTTAAACCAAAAACATTGGTTGCAAAAATATTTTCAAATTGATTTAATTTAATATCTTCTAATTTAGAGAACTCACCAATGCCTGCATTATTGATAAGAACATCCAAACCTCCCATAGAATGAAAGGCATCTAAAGTTTTAATAGCTATCTGGTTGTATTTGCTAACATCTAAATGGATTGGAATAGCATTCAAATCACTAGCAACAGAATCTAATTTAGACTTATCTCTTCCAGTAATACAGACAATTGCCCCATTGGAGATTAGCATTTCAGCAGTAGCTTTTCCAATACCAGAACTACCCCCTGTGATTAAAATTTTTTTGCCAGATAAATTTTCCATTTTATATAATTACTTAAATATACAAAATAAGAATTATAGAAAATGTTAAGAAATCTTAATGTTTAAATTAAGGTAGTAATACTTGATGAGTTTGGTTTTGTTGTGCTTCTAAATCTCTTAATTAAAACTCCATCTTCATCAATCAAATACTTTTCAAAATTCCACATTATATCTCCTCGAAATGATTCATTTTCTTGTTGATTTAACCAATTAAACATGGGATCTATATTTTTTCCTTTAACACTCACCTTATTTGACATTAAAAAAGTTACACCATAGTTTTTCTTACAAAAGGATTTTATATCTGAATTTGAACCAGGTTCTTGACCTCCAAAATTATTTGCTGGAAAACCAATTATTACTAATTTATCCCCGTAATCATTATGCAGTTTTTGCAGTTCTTCATATTGTGGGGTAAATCCACATTCAGATGCTGTATTTACAAATAGCATTTTTTTACCTTTAAAGGNGGACAATGATTTCTTTTCACCATCAATGGTAAGTATTTCAAATTCGTGAACTGATTTTTGAGCATTCATAATTAAAAAATTTAGTAATAGCAGTAAAGATGTAAATAATTTCATNATTTTTGTTTAAGTTATTTTGATNAAAGTTAAACAAATATATGGATTTTAGTGAATCCTTTAACAAAATTTAGAATTTGATTATTTAAAAAGTGTTAATTTCGAAGTTATTAATAATTAATACCATAAAAATGGTATAGTTTATGAATTCAAAAACTGCTTCTTTTTACACACTTGGTTGTAAATTAAATTTTTCTGAAACTAGTACCATTTCTAGAGATCTTGAAGAGGAAGGTTATGCAAAAGTAGATTTTGAAACCGGAGCGGATATTTACGTAATNAATACATGTTCTGTCACTGACCAAGCTGATAAAAAATGCAGGAATATTGTAAGAAAAGCTCTGAAATANAATCCTCAGGCATTTATTATAGTCATAGGTTGTTATGCTCAGTTAAAGCCCAANGAAATTTCAAATATTAAAGGAGTAGATTTGGTTTTAGGAGCACAAGAAAAGTTTAATATTAAAAACTTCCTTCATAATACTCTTAAAAATGAGGATACTGTTTTGCTTAACGAGCCTATAAAAAATATTAANACTTTTTTTCCTGGATTTAGTCTTGGTGATAGAACAAGGTCTTTTTTTAAAATTCAAGATGGATGTAATTATTTTTGTTCTTTTTGCACCATACCTCTTGCAAGAGGTAAAAGTAGAAGTTCCAATATAGAAAATACCATAATAAAAGCAAAAGAAATTGGAAGATCAGAAGTTAAAGAAGTAGTCTTAACNGGTGTAAATATTGGTGATTTTGGACATGGGACTAATGAGAATTTTTACCAACTAATCAAGCAATTAGATAAACTAAATACCATTTCAAGATATAGAATTTCTTCCATTGAACCAGATTTACTTAAAGACGAAATAATAGCTTTTGTAAATAGTTCTAAAAAATTCGCACCTCATTTTCACATCCCTCTGCAAAGTGGATCTGATAAACTTCTTAAAAAAATGAGAAGAAGATATGATACTGCATTATATGCCAAAAGAATCAAACTAATAAAGGAATTAATGCCCGAAGCTTGTATTGGAGTTGATGTAATTGTAGGTTTTCCTGGTGAGTCAGANGAAGAATTTAATAAAACTGTAGACTTTCTAAAATCTTTACCTATATCTTATCTTCACGTATTTACATATTCTGAAAGAGCTAACACAACAGCTCCAAGAATGGAACATATAATTCCAATGGAAATCAGGAGAAAGAGAAGTAAACAATTAAGGATATTAAGTTTGAAATTAAAATTAAAATTTTATNATGACAATGTGGGGTATATTGGAAATGTACTATTTGAAACCCACGAAGGTGATTTTTTAATTGGGTTTACTGAGAACTATATTAAGGTTAAAGTGCCTTTTAAAAAGGGAATACTAAATACTATTCAAAAAGTTAAAATTGAGAAAATTAGTTCAGAGATTGAAGCTTATGGATATTTATATGACAGCATTTTAANCATTAAATAAAAGATTTATATGAANATANTTAAGNTACTGAATANCATATATTTAAAATTATTTATTTTTACATTAATTNCTACNTTTCCTTCTGTACACAAAGGACAAAACATGTCTATATATGGAAACGTTATTGACACTTTAAATGATGCTTCTAAAAAAAATGCTGTNGTAATGTTGGTTCGGTTATCTGATTCTGTAATGATAGATTTCAAAAGAACAGATGATAATGGTGGGTTTTATTTTAATACCCCAATGGATACTGTTGAAATAATTATATCACACCATAATAATGATGACAAGGTAATATTCTTTTTCCCTTCAAAAGATAGAATGTCACTTGACCTCAGCAACACCATTCTTCCAGAGAAAAGTGAAATGATGAACGAGGTAACTATTTATGCTTACAAAGATCCTGTTTTTTTTAGAGGAGATACTTTGGTTTTTTTAGCTGACTCTTTTAAAACAAAAGCCAATGCTGTTGTAGAAGATTTACTCAAAAAACTTCCTGGTGTTGAGGTAGATAAAAATGGTAGCATTAGCTCGCAAGGAAGAGAAGTAAATAAAGTTTTAGTAGATGGTGATGAATTTTTTGGTAGTGATCCAACTATTGCCACTAAAAATCTAGGAGCAAAAAGTATAGAGAGTGTAGAGATATATGAAGAAGAAAATACAGATTCTGATGAAACTGCTGATGAAACCATACAAGTAATGGATTTGCGACTAAAGGAAGATGCTAAAAAAGGATATTTTGGTAGACTTTCTGGTGGAACAGATTTCAATNACTTTTACGAAGGAGAGTTACTATTCAATAAGTTTAATAAAGATTTTAAACTCTCGGTTTTTTCTCTTGCTTCCAACACTCCGAGGGCAAATTTTGGTTATGGAGATATNAAAAAATANGGATTAAGTACCGATAATGGGAATTTCTTTAGCGACGGTGAAAGAGGATGGTGGGGAGGTAGTGATGGGTATAACAATAGCGGAATTCCTGAAACAATTAAATCTGGAGTATTTTTCTCAGATAAAATCGGAGATAAAGTTAAATTAGGACTNAATTATACTTACAATCAATCATCTTTAATCGCAAGATCGGATAGGAGTTTACAGTACTTACTAAGAGACACTACATTTTTTGTTGAAGAAAATAATAGGTCACATCAAAATAGTAATGCTCATCTTTTAAACGCAAGGATTGAAATACAACTAGACACTGCAACAACTTTAGAAATTTTACCAAGTTATAGTCTTTCCAATAATGATAATAAAGATACATTAAGAAATACTTTTATTTCTGAAGACACTATTATTAATTCAAATTCAATTGTTCAACAAAATCACCGCTCTGAAAGTTTTAATTTTAATACTGAAATAAGATTGAAAAGAGAATTTAAAAAGAAAGATCGTCTACTAAAATATTCCTTTGTTTACTCAGAATCTGAAAATGACGAAGATCAATTTAATTTTACTAAAAATGATTATATAAACAATATTTCTTTAAATGATACCATTNATCAAAAACAAGATTTTTTATCAGTTTCTAACAATTACAAATCTCAATTTCTTTTTAGAGAACCAATCAATAAAAAATGGGGGTTAGACATAGAACACTTATACAAAGTAAATATCGGAAATCAAGATAGAAATACTAATGACANNAACTCAATTACTNGAGAATANGATNTNCCAGCCACTGNATTTTCTAATTATTTTGANAATNTGAAACTTACTAANAGAGCAGGAATTTATACNATATATAGATATAAAAAAGACAGACTAAAAATAGGTGGATATNTCAGGAACGTACAGCTTAGAAGTTTTGATGAATATGAAAATCCCTTAACAGACTCTTTAAATTTCTGGGANNTTCTGCCACAAGTTAGTTTTAGACATAAATTTAACAACTCTCAAAGGTTAAGATTTAATTATCGAACCAACTCTAGACAACCATCACTTAATCAGTTGCAGCCTGTACAAAACAATTCTAACCCCAACAAAATAGTAGAAGGAAATCCAGATTTAAGACCTGATTATTCTCACCAAATTAGTCTTTCTTACAATCACTGGAAAGGATTAACTGGAAGCTATATTTGGTCTAATTTAAGCTACAGAAGGGTAATGAATCCATTCATTAATGAAGTTTCTTATGATAACTTTGGAAGAACTATATCCAAAACTGTAAANATGGATTCTAGTTCTAACGAGTTTACATCATTTTATTTCGGAGGAAAAATACCAATAGGAAATACTCCGCTGGGTATACGAATAAGAAATTCTTCTAGCTANAATATAACCAATAGCATAATTGATAGATTAAAAAATACTACCACTACCCTTTCTCAATCTAATGAAATTTCATTTGAGTGGGAAACAGACTCCTTGTTTTTTGAAATAGGAGCTGAAATAAGCTATTCTAANCCCACTAATAGCTTAAACAATTTCAGTCAACCATTTTTAACCCAATACTTCTTTTTGGATACAGAAATTGAATTACCCTGGAAAATGACTTTTTTTAGTGAATCTGGTTATACGATTAACACACAAAGAGCTGATGGATACAATATTAATTTTTTAATCATTAATTTTTCATTAGAAAAAAGATTCACTAAGAATGAAAACATTATTCTCTCGTTTGAAGGAAATGATGTTTTAAATCAAAATATTATTGCTCAAAGGCTAATTCAGAATAATATGATTATTGATAATAAAACTACTATTATCTCTAGGTATTTCTTACTAAGACTAACATACAAGTTCAACAACAATAAAACCAAAGCTCAAGATGAATCATTTCATTAAGAAAATTACTATAATATTTTTGATTGTTAATGTTACAACAGTATGGGGGCAAATCACCCATGGAGAAATCCTATATGAAAGAAAAACCAATCTTTTAAAAAAATATAAAAGCCCAGAATCTCAAAGATGGCTAAGAGGGGAAAAAGTAAAAATAGATCGTTTTAACCTTCATTTTTCACCTGAAAAGTCTGTTTTTATACCCATAGAATCTGCTGTACCATCAAAAGCTGATTGGGCTACATCAAAAAATACTGTTATNCAAGACTTTAGTAATGATGAAAGNANATCNNTTTACAATCTTTTTGGCGAAAGCAAAACAGTAAAAGACCCCATCATTAAAAGAACTTGGAAAATAACTGAGAGAAAGAGAAATATAGCTGGATACAGTTGTCGTAGAGCTATTTGGCCAAAAAATGATAGCACCAGAATNTATGCATGGTATACTGATCAAATAATAGCATCCACCGGACCAGAATCTTTNAANGGACTACCTGGTACAATATTGGGATTAGCTACTGAAGATGGTGGCGTGGTTTATTTTGCTAAAATAGTCAAAGAAAAATATCAAAANATAGATGAAATAACTTCAGATATTAAAATTAAAAAAACCTACTCTGAAAAAGAATTGAAAGAGGAATTACAACAAAAAGCAAAATCAAACCCATGGATGGGTAGAATAATTAACTACTTATTTGAGTGGTAACCTATAATAAACCTTCAATAATTCCATCAATACTCCTACCATCTGCTTCAGCAATATAATTTTTTACAATCCTATGTCTTAAAATAGGTTTGGCTACTGCTTTTACATCTTCAATGTCAGGGGAATATTTACCATTTAATAAAGCATGACATTTGGCGCCGATAACTAGAAACTGTGAGGCTCTTGGACCAGCTCCCCAAGAAATATATTTTTTAATTTCTTCTGCTGCAGCTGATTCTTTGGGCCTTGTACTTGAAGATAATCTTACAGCATATTCCACAACATTGGATGCAATAGGTGTTTTTCGAACTAAATTTTGAAAAAATATGATTTCATCAGCAGTAATTACTTTCTTAAGGCTTTTAACATCCGACCCTGTAGTTTCATTTATAATAGAAAGTTCTTGCTCAAATGTTGGATATTGGACTAAAATATTAAACATAAATCTATCTAACTGGGCTTCNGGTAAAGGATAAGTACCCTCTTGCTCAATTGGATTTTGAGTAGCTAAAACAAAAAAAGGATTATCTAATTGATAGTTCTTTCCAGAAACTGTCACACTTCTTTCTTGCATAGCCTCCAAAAGTGCTGCCTGAGTTTTAGGAGGTGTCCTATTAATTTCGTCTGCTAAAACAATATTTGNAAAAACAGGTCCTTTTAAGAACTTAAAACTTCTATTTTCATCTAAAATTTCTGCTCCAATAATATCTGAAGGCATTAAATCGGGAGTGAACTGAATTCTATTAAATGACAATCCCATACATTCAGAAATAGTATTAATCATTAATGTTTTAGCCAATCCAGGAACACCGACTAACAAAGCATGTCCTTTTGAAAAAATACTTATCAGTACTTGATTTATTACATCTTCCTGACCAATTATTTTTTTTGAAATTTCTGTTTTAAGAATATTAAACTTTTCCAAAAAAGCATCAGCTGCTTCAACATCAGATTTATACATANAAATATTTTTGTTAAATATAAATTAAATTAAGTTTTTGAAATGTGAATATTGTAGTATATATTTCCAATGATTGTTAAAAAAATAAAATCTTAGCTAAATATGGATGTTTTTAAAGTCATTGAGCCTACAAAAAATAAAGTTCCTTTCATTTTAAGCATCCCTCACAGCGGAACCAATATTCCATCAAACAAACTAAATTTTTATAATAAAGATCAACTAAAATTAAAAGAGGATACTGATTGGTACTTAGATAAATTGTATGACTTTGCTCCAAAACTAGGAATTACAACAATCAAGGCTAATTTCTCTAGATGGCTGGTTGACTTAAATAGAAATCCAGAAAACAAGCCTCTTTATAATGATGGAAGAATAATAACTTCCATTTGTCCAACTACTAATTTTTATGGCAAACCTATTTACATAGAAAATTATAAAATAAATGAAGTGGAAATGTCTCAAAGAATTGAATCTTATTTCCTACCCTACCACAATTATATAAATAGTTTAATTCAAAACTTTATTGAAAAGTTTCCAGCAGTGATTATTTGGGACGCTCACTCGATAAAAAGAAATGTACCTACTATTTATAGTCAATCATTTCCTGATATGATTATTGGAGACAATGATGCTAAAAGTTGTGATGAGAAACTAACAGAAATAGTATATAATCAATTAAATAAATCTGACTTAAACATAACCAAAAATCAACCTTTTAAAGGAGGATACATTACAAGATCATTAGGATTTCCAAAAAATAATATAAATGCCATTCAGTTAGAAATGTCCAAAGATTTANATTATGACTGAAAATGAAACTAAATATGATTTTGAAAAAGCAAATAAAATCAAAAATATTTTAGAAAAAACCTTTAAAGAAATCATTAAAAATTTACAATGAAAAAGTTTTATTTTAATCAAATACTTCAAGAGAATGGTTGGAAACAAAACGTTAGAATAAGTGTTGATAAAAATGGTTTAATTACTGAAATATTAGATCAATATAAAGGGAAAGACTACGATAAAACTATTGAAATTGCAATTCCTGGAATACCCAATGCTCATTCACATGCATTTCAATATGCTATGGCAGGAATGACTGAAAATCACCCTGTTGACTCATTATCAAACTTCTGGACATGGAGAAAAACAATGTATGACCTGGCCTTAAATATTGACCCTGAAGATATGCAAAACATTGCTACCATGCTTTACAGTGAAATGCTGAAAAACGGTTATACTCATGTTGCAGAATTTCACTATCTNCATCATGATAAGAAAGGAAATAAATACGATAATATTAGTGAAATGGGNGAAAGAATCTTGATGGCAGCTCAAGAAGTGGGAATGGAATTAACACTAGTTCCCATATACTATAANCAAGGTAATTTTAATGAAAATTACTTTCCTGANCAAAGACGATTTATATCCAAAGACACATATGATTATATCAAATTAATAGAGTCTTCTCAAAAAATCTGTAATTCATATGATAGTTATTCTGGAATTGGAATTCATTCAATNAGAGCTCTAAAAGATTATATGATTAAAGATATTAATCTTTACAATAATCATAAACTTCCATTNCATCTTCATATTTCAGAACAAAAAAAAGAAATAGCAGATTGTATCTCTCATTATAATTGCAGACCAGTTGAATGGCTTTACAACAATAACGAAATAAAAGAAAATCANCATCTAGTTCACGCAACTCACCTAAATTCAAATGAAATAAATTTGATTAGCAAAAATCAATCAAACGTTATTTTATGCCCAATAACNGANGGNAATTTAGCTGATGGTTTTTTTAATTTCAATGATTTTCAAGAAAAAATGGGGAAATGGTGTATTGGCAGTGATAGCCATATCGGATTATCTCCATTCGAAGAAATTAGATTGCTAGATTATGGAGTTAGACTTCAAACTAATAGTCGAAAAACATTTAAAAATGATTTAACAGGTAATGCAGGACATATAGCCATGAATTCGGTTTTTTTTAATGGAATGAAGGCTATGGGAATTAAAAGAGAAAAATTTTTTGAGAAGGGATATTATCTAAATTTTTTAGAGATAAATAAAGATAATCCACATATAAATACATGTGAAAATGACAACCTAATTAATACCATATTTTATGGGGGCGACATTAGAATAATTAAGAATACCTATACAAAAGGATTAATAAGAAATAATAATAAAACAAACTATTTAGAAAAATATTCTAGAACTATTAAGAAGATAAAAGCTTCAATTTGAATGAATTTCTACCTACTCATCTCCTTGAGATGAAGATAATGGTGTTTAAGTGCACTAATAAAAGTATTGCTAGCGTGATAGGGTAAATTATATTCTTCCGCTGTTCGCTTTACTATTTTAGATATTTCATGATAATGTACATGACAAATGTTTGGAAATAAATGATGTTCTATTTGATAATTTAGCCCACCTATGAACCATGAAAAAAAGGATTTAGAATTAGAAAAGTTTGCAGTTGTTTCAAGCTGATGAACATACCAGTTTTTTGTAATTATACCTTCATTATTAGGTTTAGGGAAATNAGTTTGATCNACGATATGGGCACACAAGAATACTGTTGTTAANAAAAATCCAGCGATAAATTCCATGATAAAGAAACCTGCGATGTTTAAACCAAGATTACCTGTTACTAATGTNGGAAGNACTAAAATAAAAAAGACATAAATAGATTTCCAAAATATTAACGATGCAATTGCTTTAGGGTAAGAAATGCCTTGTGTTTTGAGCAAATCTCTTTTATTATATTTTATTAGTTGGATAAAATCTTTACTAACCAGCCAGGAGATGGTTAACAAACCATATAAAAACCAAGCATAAATATGTTGTAACCTGTGATAAGGTTTTAAATTTTGATCTTTAGTAAACCTTAATACAATACCCGCATCCACATCTTCATCCATTCCAATTATATTGGTATATGTGTGGTGAAGAACGTTGTGCTGGATTCTCCAATTTATATCATACCCTCCAAGAATATTTAAAAAATAACCCATCCATTTATTAACATTTTTATTTTTAGAATAAGCATTGTGGTTAGCATCATGCATTATTGATAAGCCTATTCCGGACATTCCAAAACCAATAAGAGCCCACATAAGTAAAACAGAAATTGAAGAAAAATTGCATGTAAGGATGAGTACATATGGGANTATATATANAGACAACATAAAGAATGTCTTAAAGACCATATTAAAGTTNTTATTTTTAGAAATATTTTTTTCTTTAAAATAANANTTAACTCTTTTTCTNAGAACTTTAACAAACTCTGGGGTGGAAGTATCAAAATGTATTTTNTCAAATGTAGCGATAATCTTNATTTTTNAGTAAATAAAGGAATTTTACAATCTAGTTNNGTTTTTTGTTGAATAGTTTATGCAATTTTAAGTGTTCCTAAGTGTTTTAAGAATTTATAATGGTTATAAACAGCACTAAACATATTTTTGTATGATTTATAAGGGATATCAAAATCCTTAGCTGTTGATTGTACAATTTTACTCAACTTTTTATAGTGAATGTGACAAATATTGGGAAACAAATGATGTTCTATTTGAAAGTTCAACCCTCCAATAAACCAAGAAAGTAATTTAGAATTCATAGCAAAATTACATGTAGTATTTAATTGGTGTTCAAACCAATTTTTCTTAATAGTTCTTTCTTTATTTGGAGATTTAAATTCGTTTGGTTCCATTACATGAGCGCATTGAAAAACAACGGCTAAAATGATACCTGCAGTATANTGCATGACAAAATAGCCTATTAATACTAACCACCAAGTTTTAAAAAATATCAACGGTAAAATTAGTGCATATCCATAGTATATTATTTTATAAAAAATAAGAAGTATTAATTCTTTAGAAAAATTCTTTTTTTGAATTTNNAGTAGCCCTTTCTTATGGTATCTTACAAGCTGAAAAAAGTCTTTTTCTATAGACCATTGGATAGTCATAAGTCCATATAGAAACCATGCATATAGATGCTGAAAACGATGGTGTTTTCGTAATTTTTGATCAGGTGAAAATCTAAATAAACTCCCAGAATCGATATCTTCATCCATTGAAGAAATATTGGTGTAAGTGTGATGAAGTACGTTGTGTTGGATTTTCCAATTAATATAACTTCCCCCTAAAAAAGTGATGAAAAAGCCAAAAAACTTATTAATGTTTTTGTTTTTAGAATAAGCACCATGGTTAGCATCATGCATTACTGACATTCCAATTCCGGCCATTCCAATACCCATCATAAACCAGAGAGAAATAGAATAATAAGACTCATTGTAAAAATATAAAGCTGTGTATGATCCAAAGTAAAAAAGTATAAGAGAAATACTTTTTAGATACATACTAAAATTAGCATATTTTGAAATTTTATTTGACTTAAAATACTCGTCTACTCTTTTTTTAAGAGTTTTAACAAAAAGTGATTTTGATTTATCAAATATTATGGGTTGAAAGTTCATCTACTAATTTTATACAAAAATAGATGATATTGTTTTACTTAATTAAAATTAGTATGCCATAATCAACATTTTTATGAACACACTTAAACAAAAAAAGATTAAAAGTTGAGCTTCTCTTTGAACTTTACTCCATATGATTCAAGTTCTGGCAATACTGATGAATATATTTCTTTTTCTGTTGGAAGAATGACTCCTCTCATTTTAATTTTATCNTTTAAAATCATTTTTGCTGCAATTCCTAATGGAAGACCTACAGTATCNCTCATAGCAGTAANNACAGAGTCTTTCCCAATATATTCCATGTGAGAAATTAATTCTTTTTGATTATTTTCAANAGTATAATTTATTTTATGCCACATAACAATCATGTCTTTATCTTCATCTGATAGAGACCATTTTCCCTGTAATATTTTCTGTAAAATTTGAGCAGGAGTTGCATTTTTTATACCAATTTTAGTATTCTCAAAAATTCCTAACCACAACAATTTATCCCATATATAATCATCCTGTTCTATTCTTAAGTAGTGACGTAATTTTAATTCTACTGAATCGTGAGTATTAAATCTAAGGAAAGAATTAATAAAATCTCTGTAAGTCATATTTTCCGAACCCTCCATTATGTAGGAATCATCAGTAGCACCTAGTTGAACAAAAATATTCCAAGCTCTACAAAACCCAACTCTTCGTAAGGTTCCTCGGTACATTGTTGGGACACTGTCAAGTCCATAAATAGATCTGTATTTTAAAGAATCTCTATTGGCATATCCCTCAAATTTTCCAAAACCATCAATCTCAATAATTTTAGTTCTTCTAAAAAGTTTATTGTAGGGAATATATTTATATTTTCCATCTTGAATAAATTTTGCAGCACCACCCTGACCTGCTAAAACAACATTTCTAGGATTCCAAGTAAATTTATAATTCCAGGGGTTATCATCACTCTCAGGAGCTACCAAACCACCTGTAAACGATTCAAAACCTGTAACTTTTCCTCCACTTAACTCAACATCATCAATCATTTTTTTTGCCGACATATGATCAATTCCTGGATCGAGACCTAATTCGTTTAAAACTAAAACTCCTTTTTTTAAAGCCACATCATTCAATAATTTAATTTCATCTGTAACATAGCTGGGTGTAATAACATGTATACCAAGTTCCACAGCATCTTTAAGTACATTATAATGCATTCTTGCTGGGAGCATAGAGATTACAATATCTGAGTTTGAAATAAATTTTCTTCTTTCTTCACTATTGTTAGCATCTAATTTAGAGCTTGCTCCGTAAGGGTGGTTATTTATTTTTTTATTAGCTAAATCAAAATCATAATCAACTACAGTAACAGACCAATTCTCTTTTGATGAATTATCTAACAAGTATTTTATAAGAGAAGTTGATGATCTACCAGCGCCTATTACTAAGATTTTTTTCATATAAATATTTTACAATTGAATACTTTACTGTAAAGTAAATTGGGCATATATTTACTCAAAATATATGAATTCAGAAAGGTTTTATTTAAAAATTTCAATAATTGGCATTGCATCAGGTATAATTCTTGGTGCTTTTGGAGCCCATGGTTTAAAAGAATTATTCTCCAACTACGAAATGGATATTTGGGACAAGGGCATTTTTTACCAAATTTCAAACTTTCTTGGTTTGTTCATAATGGTTATTCTAAAAAAATTAAACCTAATTAAAAAACCACCTTATTTATTGTTAACTCTTGGTATTATTATGTTCTCATTTTCTTTGTATTCAATTGCTCTAAACAATGTTTTTTTATCTTCAAATAAAATCATAAAAACATTATTAATTCCAATAACTCCAGTTGGAGGTCTTTTGATGGTTTCATCATGGCTTCTTCTTTTATTTAAACTAAAAATCTAAA
>NYYE01000026.1 GCA_002686655.1 Crocinitomicaceae bacterium
ATGTCAGTACTTATAGCTAATCTAAATCGATAATCTGTTTTAAGATTTTTCTCCATTATTTACAATTAGTTTTTATTCAATAAAGCATAACGAGGGGATAAACGTATTACGTTTATTTCCCTTTTACACTAAGTTATAAAAAATTCAAGTTATCAGAGGGGTTTTGAATATTTTTAAGATGAGCATTACTTACATGGGTATAAATTTGTGTTGTCTTTATATCGCTATGTCCTAAAATTGTTTGAATAAATCTTATATCTGTTCCATTTTCTAATAAATGAGTTGCAAAACTGTGTCGTAAGGTATGAGGAGTAACTTTTTTGTATATACCAGCTTTTAAGGCAGAGTTCTTAATTATTTTTTGGATGCTTGTTGTTGAATATTTGCCTCCATTTTGTCCAGCTATAAGGTAGTTAACAGGAAGAAATTTTTTATAATACTTTCTAAGCAATTCTAATACTTGATTGGTTAATTGAACCTGCCTATCTTTATTTCCCTTTGCTTTTCTAATATGAATTACCATTCTATTATTATCAATATCATTGATCTTAATATTGATTAATTCTGAAACTCTTAATCCACAGGAATATATTACAGCTAGTATGGTATGGTGTTTTAAGTTGTATGTACTATTAAATAAAAGTTGTATTTCATTTTTACTTAGAACATTTGGCAGCTTCTTTTCTTTTCTTGGTCTGTCAATAAGGTAATACTCTCTTTTTTTTCCCAGACATTTTTCAAAATAGAACTTTATTGCATTAATGTGTTGGTTTTGAGTACTTTTAGAATAGTTGTTTTTTATTAAGTGAAATAAGTATTCTATTATGTCGTCTTTAGATAATTGATCAATTTCTATTTTAAAAAAGTAATTTTTGAAATATTTTAGACAAGTAATATAAGTCTTGACAGTACTAGAACTGTATCCACCAACAATTAGTTTTTTTTTAATTTCTTTTATTTCCATAGTCAGTGCAAATTTTCAATTTCGTTATCTCGTGATTAGGTAATTAAACATTTATTACCGTTTTTAAACGGATATAATTATTTTTACTTAGGTTTTATAAATTTTAAATAGCGTAAATAGCAACTATGGGACTAAAATCAGATAAACTTTGTTTAGAATGTGAAACTCCATTAATTGGAAGAGTAGACAAAAAGTTTTGCAATGACATGTGTAGAAATTCTTACAACAATTTACTCAACAAAGATGCCAATGAATATGTTAGAAAAGTAAACGTTATTCTTAGAAAAAATAGAAGAATTCTCTCCTCTTTAATGAATGGTTCCGAAAAGGGGAAAGCTACCAAAGAACAGCTTTTACTAAATGGTTTTAACTTTTATTATTACACCAATATCTACGAAACCAAACAGGCTAAGAAATACTATTTCAATTATGAACTAGGATATTTGGAACTTGAGGAAGAACAATATGCCCTAGTAAAAAAACAAGACTACGTTAAATAATTATATTTAAGGTCAGCTAGAACCATTCTATGAAAAAAATCATCATTATCAATGGCCCAAATCTTAATTTATTAGGTAAAAGAGAACCAGAAACTTATGGTAATAAAACTTTTGACAGCTATTTAAAAGAATTAGTAGCTGAGTTCCCAAGTATGGAATTAAATAGTTTTCAAAGTAATGTGGAAGGAGAAATAATTAATAAAATTCAAGAAACCGGTTTTTCCTTCGATGGAATAGTGCTAAATGCTGGAGGATACACCCACACCTCTGTAGCTATTGCAGACGCAGTAGCATCTGTAGAAACACCTGTTATAGAAGTTCATATTAGTAATGTGTATGCTAGAGAAGAATATAGACATCAATCTCTAATGGCTAAAAGTTGCAGGGGAGTTATTGCAGGATTTGGACTGGATTCTTATAAAATGGCTATTCGTTCTTTTTTGAAATAATTTTTTCAATTTCTTTATACAATTTATGTAATGGAAGTCCCATTACATTGAAAAAATCCCCCTCTATACTTTTAATACCTACATAACCCATCCAATCTTGAATACCATAGGACCCTGCCTTATCCATAGGTCTATAGAAATCTAAATAATAGTTAATTTCTTCTTTTTTAAGTTTATAAAAGGTAACTTTAGTTACATCATAAAAAGAAGATATTTCCTCATTTAGTAGTAAACTTACCCCAGTATAAACGTGATGGGTATTTCCTGACAACTTCTTTAACATATTGACCCCGTCTTTTTTAGAATTTGGTTTGCCCAATACTTCATTGTTGAAAACAACTACTGTATCAGCAGTAATATAAAGTTCATTTTTCTGGGCCTCGTTTTTATAGGATTTAGCCTTTAAATTTGCTAAATAAGATGCAACACTGCTAATTTCTAAATTTTCTGGGTAAACTTCTTCAATTTCTTTACTGACAATTTCAAAATCATCTATTATTTTTCCCAATAACTCTTGTCTCCTAGGAGATTTAGAAGCCAACTTCACTTTTAGATGTTTGATGTTATCCTTCAATAAATTCATAAGGGAATATATAACCAAATTCCTGCTAATAAAAATTGAATTTTTAAAAGATTACTAATGCGCTTAAAATTTTGTTGATTTTCTGAAAAATATAGTTGGTAGCAAAAAAGTAATATGACCACTAATTGAGTTGAGAAAAATAATGTGCAATTTAAAGTTGATGGTGTTTGTGTAAAACATAAAATCAAAAAAATAATTTCAATTAATATAACAATAGCAGTAAAGAACTTTGTTACTCTTAATCCAATAAAAACTGGTAAAGTATGGCTTCCAATTTTTCGATCTCCTTCAATGTCTTCCATGTCTTTAATGATCTCTCTTTTAAATGTGATTAAAAAACAAAAAATAGCATACACCACAAATAAATTATTAATAATATTAAAATTTTTAAAATTATATATTTCATAAGAAAAAGAATGAGGTATTAAAATTACTACAGAGCAAAGAGAACATACAATTGCATTTCCAATGAGTGGAAAATGTTGAAGCTTAAGAGAGTATAAATAGAGTGAAATATGAACAATTGTAATTACCATTAGCCAACCTCCAGAAAGATTAGAAATGAATATGAAAAAATAGGAAATTAAAAAATGAATAATATAGGAACTAATAAAATATTTAGAATTTAAACCCTGAATAAATTTCTTGTTCAATTCATCACTTTTTATATCATAATAATTATTTATTAAATATCCAGATGCAGTAGTAGCTGTGATGGATAAAAAAAGTAAAAAATGATCAATTTTGAATTCTAATCCACTATTATACAAGTTCAACATTAAACCCCAGAAAATAAACCCTAGTAATGCTAAGTTTAATAATCTAATAGATTTGAAATAGTTTTTTACCATGAGTAGGCATCATCATCCATCCACTTATTTTGTATTCTCATAGTTTGTTCTAGCACATCCCTTACACAACCTTTTCCTCCATTTATATGTGAAATATAATCACAAACTTCTCTTACTTCAACACTTGCGTCATTGGGACAACTAGAAACACCTACCTCTTTTAAGCATGGTAAGTCAGGAATATCATCTCCCATGTAAAGAACTTGGTTTATAGAAATATTATGTTTTTGTAAATGCTCATTTAAAACAGGAAGTTTATGGTCTTTTCCTAAATATATGTGTTCAATCCCTAGACCTTCCAACCTTTTTTTTACCATAACAGAACTGCCACCTGAAATTATGACAATATGAAACCCTTTTTTAACAGCGTGTTGAAGAGCATACCCATCTTTAGTATGCATGGTTCTCACCATTTCTCCACTAGATTCTAGAATTACACTTCCATCTGTTAGTACTCCGTCAACATCAAAAATGAAAGTGGTAATTTGGGAAAGTTTCTTTTTATAACTCATGATGTTTTTTTATAATTTTTTCACTAAATAATTGGTAAATTTCTTTTAAATCTTTTTCTGATTTTAAACTTTCTATGTGTTTTTCAATAAGTTTTAAATCTTTTCTTATTGCAGGTCCAGTTTGCAATTGATGAGCAGGGAAATTTAAAACATTATTTAATGATTGATCCAAAAGTGGTTTCAATTTTTTAAAGTTTATTTTATTCTTCTCACAGTATTCTTTAATAGTACTTAATAAATAATAAATGAAATTATTTGTTGCTACTGCAGCTATATGAGTTTTATTTCTCTGAGTAGAATTTTTTACAGAACAATGAAGATTATTTGCATAGCAAAAATTGGTCAATAATTCTAAATCATTATTATTCGATGCTTCTATATAAAAAGGAATATTATCCCATTCAATTTGTTGGTTTTTTTTAATGGTTTGAAGAGGGTATAAGCAGCCCCATCTTTTAGAAAAAGAATTCAGCATTTCACTAACTAAACTTCCAGAAGTGTGTACAATAAATTTGTTTTTTAGTGGTATATTTTTTAACAATTCTAAATAAGAATCATCACTTACAGCAACTAAATATAGATCACTGTTTTTAGAAATATTACTAACTTTATCAGTATATAAATGGTTGTCTATTTGACTATCTGAAAAATTAGAACGTCCATAAATTCCGTCAATTTTAAATTTGTTTTTTAAAAATAATTTACTGAATTGTAATGCTACGTTTCCAGTGCCAATAACTGTTATATTTTTAATGGTTTTCAATATTTTTCACCAAATTCTAAAACGATGTCATACATAGATTTAATTAGCTCTTTTTCCTTACTATCTTCCGATTCATATAAATATTGTTGAAGTAAAGTATTTGCCTGAAAAAGATCATCTTCATTAAAAGGCCCTTCTAAATTTTCTAATACTGTTAAAGCTTCTAAAATCACCATATAATTTCCCGAGCAGGAAGCTTCAATTAGTTCTGGAATATGATCAGTCATGTCAATCCCAGAGCTCCATATGGAAAACAATATGAGTTCTTTAACTTCATTACTACCTTCACTTAAATGAGGAAGTAAAAAGTCTAAAATATCTTTGTTTTTGAGTTCTGAAAAAATGTTTTTTATTTCTTCCTTTATTTTTTGGTTTTCTGTTTTTGTATATAACTCAATAAGAGGATCTATAAGTTGTTCATTTCCCTTAGCTCTTGTTTTAGTTAAAGCTTTTGTAATAACAGAATCATTAGAACTAGATAAATCTTCTTTTAATTGATTGATCACTCTTTGTTGTGTACTCATAATAGGAATTAAATAACAAAATTATAAGATTATCTTCAAAAGGACTTTTAAGTATGGAATTTTTTAAAAATTATCTTCTCCCAAAAATATTACTTCCTATTCTTATCATATTACTACCGGCTTCAATAGCTTCTTTATAGTCCCCACTCATTCCCATAGAAATTATATGAAAATTTTCATTAAAATGATCTTTAACTTCATCGAAAATTTTTTTTAAATAATCAAATTCCTGTTTGACTAAATTTTTATTTTCTGTAAAAGTCGCCATACCCATAAGACCTACAATATTTATATTATTCCATAAATGATGTTCATTAGACTTTAAAAGTTCTCTTATTTCAACCAAACTAAATCCAAATTTATTTTCTTCTTTAGCAATATGAATTTGTAATAAACAGTTTATTTTTCTATTGTTTTTTATGCCCTGTTTATTAATTTCTTTAAGTAATTTCAAAGAGTCTGCTCCATGAATCAAGTGAACAAATGGTGCTATATACTTCACTTTGTTTCGTTGAAGGTGTCCAATCATGTGCCAACGGATATTTTTAGGCAAAGATTCATGTTTATAAACCAATTCTTGAACCTTGTTTTCTCCAAAATCTAAATGTCCTTTAGAGCAAGCCTCCTCAATCATCTCTACTGGTTTTGTTTTGGAAACAGCAACAAGAGTAATGTTTTTGGGAATGTTTGTTTTAAGAATTTCTATTTTATCACTTATCATTTAGCAGTCTTTCATCAATCCAATTGTAAATGTAATTATATACTTCTTGTTTATTTATTTCGTTCAACATTTCATGTCTGCCGTTTTTAAATAATTTTAGGTAACTGCCTCTAATACCAGCCTTTTTATACTGTTTGAAGACTTTCTGAACTCCCTTACCATAGTATCCTACTGGATCCATATCTCCGCTCAACATTAAAACAGCTTTGCCTTTATCTGTTTTTTCCAAATTTTTAATATCATTAACCCACATAACTCCATAGGCAAGGTCTACAAAAAATTGATTTTTAAAAATTTGCATACAAAATGGATCTTTAATATACTCATCTACCACTTTTTCATCCCTAGATATCCAATCTTTTTTCGTTCTAGGTTTTTTAATTTTTTTATTAAATTCTCCCATTACTAAAAATTGAAGAAATTTTGACCGAGTCTCCTTGCCAAATAAATAGCTATTGACTTTTGCTATCAATCCACCAATATGCCCCTTCAGTCCTGGATGACAAGATGTAGCTGAATATATGTAGAGATTGCCAATATTTGGAAACTTAATAGCAAGAGTTCTTGCAAGAAAAGACCCCATTGAGTGACCCATAATTATTGTTGGGGTTTTAGGATGAAGTGATGAAATAGTTTCTGCGGCTAATTTTATATCCATAACTACCTTCTCCCAACCATTGCTTTCACTAAAAAACCCAATTGAGTCAATATTTTCAGCAGTTTTCCCATGTCCCCTTAGGTCAAGTGAATAAGCGTAAGCATTCTTACTATTTAACCATTTTGAAAATTCGTTATACCTGTAACCATGCTCACTCATTCCATGGATTAGTTGAATTAAAAATTTAGGTTTTTTAACTGGCCAATGGTGTAAAATGAGGGGAACTTCATCATGAGAACTGAGTTTCTCTTCAAAATAATTACTTTTTACCATAGTCTTAAAGTTACAATTCTTTGTGAAGATGCTTAATTTACCATTACTTAACAATTTAAGTTCTGAACATTAACCTATTCTGCATTATTTTTTATTTAATTTCGCTCCCGAATGAAAATCTTAAAACATTTATTGTCTGCTAGATTTATGGCTGTATTACTTTTTATTATGGCTGCTGCTATTGGTACAGCTACTTTTATAGAAAATGAATACGATACAATCACTGCTAAAGAATTGGTTTATAATGCTAAGTGGTTTGAACTGGTACTGTTACTTTTACTTTTAAATTTTATTAATAATATTAAAACTTACCAACTTCTTAAATGGAAAAAATGGTCTGTTCTTTTATTACATTTTGGCTTTATAATAGCTCTAGTTGGAGCATTTGTCTCTAGATATATTGGATATGAAGGGGTCATGTTAGTTCAGGAAAATGACACTTCTAATCAAATTTATTCTTCCGAACCCTATTTTCAAATTACAGTTCACAACGATAGTATTCAGTACAGTGAGGAGCAACAGCACTATTTCTCTCAAGTGTTTACAAAATATCCTAAAACAAAGTTTAGTTTTCCAGGTAGTGAAGATATCTCAGTAGAAGTAACTGAAAGAATTCCCAATGCCAAAAAAGAATTTTTTAAAGATGTAGCTGGAGGAAATCTATTTTTACATTTAGTATTGCCCGGAAGAGAGAATTTATATTTATTATCTGGAGAAGTAGTAGTCAAACAAGGAATTCCTTATGCTTTTAACAACAACGATAGAGAAGATGCAATAAAGTTTTTTTATTACGAAGACCAACTATCAGTTTTTGCTCCATTTGAGGTTAGTAAGGTTGATATGGCTAGTCTCTCCGTTGAGGATAGACAAAGCGGTAAACAAATTGATCAAGACACTTTAAGTCCTAACCAACTTCATAATATTAATGTAAGAAATTTAATATCTTTTTTGGGTACTCAAATAATGATAAGTAGTGTTGAAAAGAAAGCAAAATTAGAATATGTTCCTACAGAAAATAATGATTTACCTGATGCTCTTTTAACTACTATTAAGGTTGGTAATCAAATTCAAAATGATATAATAATTGGTAAATCCGGTGTTAGGATTGTACCAACTACTTTAAAATGCGGAGGTTTGTTTTTTTCTATAGCTTATGGAGCAAAAAATATTGAAACACCCTTTGAAGTTGGCCTTACAGATTTTAGGTTATTGAAATATCCAGGATCAGAAAGTCCTAGTAGCTACGAAAGTGATATTACTATTAAAGATGAATTGAATAAAGTAGATGAGTCATATAATTTATTTATGAATCATGTAGTAGATTACGGGGGATTCAGGTTTTTTCAATCTAGTTACGATTGGTCAAGTGAACAAAATAAAAAAGCAGGTTTGGATCCTGATATTACTATTCTTTCAGTAAATCATGATATTATAGGAACTTGGATTACCTACTTAGGATATTTGTTATTAGCTATTGGTTTGCTTGGAACTCTTTTCAATCCATCTTCAAGGTTTATTGAAATAAGAAAAAAAGCAATCAAAATGAGAAATAAACGAAAAAGTGCGCTGGTTTCTCTTTTATTATTAATCTGCTTTGGTACTTTTTCAGCTGCCGATAGCACCTCTAAATACAAACCTGTCCCAGTTAATCAAGCTGATTCACTGGGTATTTTATTAGTTCAAACTTTTGAAGGGAGAATTCAACCTACTCATACGCTTGCTTATGATGTATTTCATAAGATTTCAAAACAAAATAGTTTCACCACTTCTGATGGTCATGAAATGGTTCCAATGCAAATTTTAATGGATATGATGATTGATCAAAACTATTGGTTTAATCAAAAAATGATATATGTCAAAAAGGGAACTGGTGTAGGTGATTCTCTTGGAATCAGTGGGAAATATGCTTCGGTAAAAGATTTTTATAATGAAAATGGTTCTGAAAAGCTTGAAAAACAATTGCAAATTTCATTTGCAAAAAAAGACATTGAAAAAAATGTATTTGACAAAGAAGTCATTAAGACTAATGAGAGAATGAACATAGCATTACAAGCTATGAATGGGGAGTTATTAAAGGTTTTTCCAAAGCTAAATGATAAATCAGATAAATGGGTAAATTGGAATAGCCCTTATTGTGATTTATCAATTGATTCAACAGATGAGTACCTTTCTAAAATTTCTCTCTCAAGAGTTTTTCGTTCTTATCTTTTTGATTTAGTTGATGCTAAGAAAAGTGGAGATTTCACCAAGGCTCAATCTCTTTTAAACTTTATCAAGGGTTATCAAATCAGGTCTTCAAATAAAGATCTTTTGCTAACTAGAAAGCAGATAGATAGAGAGATTTCCTATAATCAGTCCAACTTATTTATGCGTGTTAAGAATTACTATGGATATCTTTCTTTATTTCTATTGCTATTTGCTTTTTGGAGTGCGCTAATGTCTAGTAAGCAAAGTTTTTTATATAAACCAGTTAATCTCATTCTTTGGGCATTGATTGGTTTACTTATTGTGGTATTTTGCATGCATTCCTATTCTCTAATTATTCGTTGGATCATTACTGGCCATGCGCCATGGAGTAATGGGTTTGAAGCCCTAACTTTTATTGCATGGGGAGGAGTTTTAGCTGGATTTTTATTTATTAGAAGTTCTAAAATCACCTTAGCAGGAACCTCTTTACTTGCTTTTTTTACCTTAATGACTGCAGGACATAGTAGTTTTGACCCTCAATTAACCGATTTGCAGCCCGTTCTCAAGTCTTATTGGCTTGTGATACACGTTGCATGCATTACTATAAGTTACGGCTTTTTAGGCCTTGGATTTATACTAGGACTAATCAATACCATAAATTATTTATTCTTAAAGAAGGGTAATAAAAATTTAAAGATGATTATTACAGAGCTAACACATGTTAATGAAATGACGCTTACTATTGGATTAGCATTAGCAACAATTGGTACATTTCTTGGAGGTATTTGGGCTAATGAGTCGTGGGGAAGATATTGGGGATGGGATGCGAAAGAAACGTGGGCTTTAGTAATTGTTCTTACCTATGCCATTGTTTTACATTTTAGATTAATTCCAGCTTTAAAAAGTAAATTCACTTTTAATGTGGCTTCAGTATTTGCATTTTCCAGTGTATTAATGACTTTTATTGGTGTAAATTATTATTTGTCTAAAGGATTACATAGTTATGCTAGGGGAGAAACACCAGTATTTCCAGTCTGGGCTTGGGTTTTAATAGCTTCTATCATAGCTATTACACTAGCAGCATGGTTTAATAAGCGAAAACTAAAGTCGGTTTAATCAATAGGAAGTCTAGCAGTAGCTGTAGTACCTAAATCTGTGAATTTTTTTACTTTTTCCATAAAATATCCACTCATAGCTATCATAGCTGCATTATCTGTACAATAACTTATTTTTGGAACAAAAGTGCTACAGTTTTTAATTTTTCCGAATTTCTCAAATTCATTCCTTAGTTTTGAATTAGCTGAAACTCCTCCCGCTAATGCAATGTCGTTACAAGGGTGTTTTTCTATTGCTTTTTCCAGTACTTTTAGTAGGTATCTTACTAAATGAGATTGATAGGAAGCACAAATATCATTTAAGTTATTCTGGATGAAAAGTGGATTGTTTTGAGATTCTTTTTTAATGAAATTAAGAAATTGGGTTTTAAGACCGCTAAAACTGTAATCAAAATTACCTGCTTTTGGATAAGTAAATACAAACTTTTTTTCATTTCCAATGGAAGCTAATTTGTCAATTATAGGTCCAGCAGGGTAGCCTAAACCCAAAATTTTTCCTGCTTTGTCAAAAGCTTCTCCTACTGCGTCATCAATAGTACTTCCAATTACTTTCATTTCAAGAGGACTTTTAACATGTACTATTTGAGTATGTCCACCAGAAATTGTTAAACAAACAAATGGAAAATTAGGTGTTTTAATGAGTTCTTTTTTTTCTTGAATAAAGTGTGCATGAATATGTGCCTTCATATGATTCACCTCTATTAAAGGAGTATTTAAAGATAAGCTTAGTGATTTAGCAAATGATGTACCAACTAGCAAAGAACCTAAAAGCCCAGGACCTTTAGTAAATGCTATACTTGTTATTTCTGAAATTTTAATCTTCGCTTTTTCTAAAGCAGCAGAAACAACAGGAACAATATTTTCTTGATGGGCTCTTGATGCAAGTTCAGGAACAACTCCACCATATTTTTCATGAACTGCTTGATTAGCAGTGATGTTAGAATAAATAACCCCATTAATTAATATAGCTGCAGATGTGTCATCACAACTGGATTCTATCCCAAGAATGATACTATCTTTGTGGTTATTCATAATAAATTATTGAAAGTTAATTTCAAAAATACCATTTCCATTTTAATACGATTGATTTTTAATCTATTTGAATTTTCAATTATAATTATAATTCTATTTCTTTTGTTAATCAGATCTTCTGTTGTTCAAAACAGCATAACTAAAGAGGTTACACAATTTTTAAATTCAGAATTATCTTCTGAAATAGACATAAAAGAAGTGTCTTTAAAAAGCTTTAAATATTTTCAATTGAATGAATTATTCATTCCAGATCAAAATGGCGATACTATTTTATTTATCCCTAAAGTATCTGTAGATATTGGAAAAATTAGTTGGATAAATCGAGAATTTCATTTCAATGAATTGGTGCTTGAAGATGCCCAAATAAATATTCATAAAAATAAAGGAAGTAAGAAATATGAGTTTCAATATTTACTCAATTCATTTGAAAAAAACCAAAGAAAAGGTAAAAAATATGAAATTAAAATAGACGAAATTAATTTAATAAAAAGTAATTTTAGTCATCAAAATTTTAACGAAAAAAACAAATTAAAAGTAATTGATATTCAGCATTTTAATTCATTTAATATAAATCTTTTGTTAAATAATGTATTGTTAAATAACAATGCTATTTATTCTACTGTAAATAATTTAAATTTTCAAACTGATTATGGCTTAGAATTGTCAAAATTATACGGAGAATTTTATTTGGATTCTAATATTCTAAAAGCTAATAATATTAAATTAAGTACTGTAAATAGTAAATTAGAGACTCAAGAAATAAATTTAAATATTAATAATTCTAATAAATCTAAATTTGAACTTTATAATGTAAAAGAAATAAAATCAAATATTTCAGCTAAAGATTTTAATTTATTTTCAGAAATTAAAATAGATTCATTTCTTAATATAAGTGTTAATAGCAACTTATCAGTTTCAAACAATGACTTTTATTTTGAAAACCTTTCTATTCAATATTTAAATTCTAATTTGAAAGGGGATTTAAATATTGAGAATTGGAATAACAGCCTTGCTAATAATTATAAATTTGACATTAAATCTGATCAATTTTACACAACTGATTTATTTTCTTTAGAATCAATTAAGAGTTTTAGAATTCCCCCTCTAATAAAAAATAAGTTACAAAATATTAATGATTTTGAATTTTCATTTTCTGGAAATGGAAATAATAATAATTCTTCATCTGAATTTAAATTTAATTCATCTATAGGCAAAATTCATGGATCTTTAAATTTATTGAAAAATGAAATTGATGAAATTTCTTATGATGTTAATCTGAATGCGGAGAATTTTTCTGGAAATCTAGTATTTGATGATTTAAATGTAGAAAATTTTAATGCTCATTTTCAAATAAATGGTAAGGGTCTTTATAAAGAAGATATTGATTTAGAAATCAACGGTTTCTTTTCAGACTTCATTATGAATGAATATAGATATGATGATGTAGCTCTTTCTGGTTATTTTAAGAATAAAGCTTTTAATGGGAAATTACAACTCACTGACAAATTCATTGAGTTAGATTTTAATGGTAATATAGATTTGAATGCTCAACCTTTAGAATTTGATTTCTCATTAAATTTAAAAAACACCAATCTTTATCAATTAGGAATTACTTCCAATTACCCAGCTGGTAAAATTTTCTTTAATTCTCATTTTAATGGTTTTGGTAATGATTGGAAAGACTTCACTGGGTATGTAAATGTTGAAGATATTAAGTTTTTTAATGAAGACAATGAATATGATTTTGGATCTATTCAATTTGATTCTCAAACCAATGATTACAGTCATTCTATGAATTTTATTTCAGATTTATTAACATTTAATATTATTGGAGACTTTAAATTTGACCAGCTCTATAATAATATTCAATATTCTCTCTCCAAATTTTCACCAAATCTATTTCCACATACTAAATCTAATGAAAAAAGACAGTCATTTAAATTTGATTTTAAAATTCATGATTTTGAACCACTATCCAATTTATTTTTTCCTAATTTAAAAATTTCAGAAAATTCAAAAGGACAATTTATTTTTAATGATTTAAATAATGTCTTTAATCTAAATTTTGACGCTAATAAAATTAATTATGAAGATGTAGATTTTCATAATATTATAATGAAGACCATTTCAAGTAGTACAATTTCAAAAGATAGTAGTAGTTATAATTGTATTATTACCATAGATAGTTTAAAGGGCTACAATTTTGAAATTAATGATCGTATTGATGTCAATACATATATAACAAATAATAAAATAATATCAGAAGTTAATTGGTTAAATAAAGATTCTTTAAGTCTTGGGGAAATATTGGGAGATGTTGACATTATTAATGATAGTAATTTCAATATAAACTTGAGGAAATTTAATATATACGACTCTTCAATTGGTAGTTGGAGTATTCCCAAAGAATCACAAATTAATTTTATTGAAGGTAAATTTAAAGTTGATACCATTAATTTCATAAATGACCAGCAGCTTTTAAGTTTTTATGGGAACATTGGTTCGGAAATAACCGATATTTTCAACATAGATTTGAAAAAATTTCAATTAAAAAATATCCCAATTTATCTTGATTTTAAAAATGAAAACAGTGATTTAAATGGCTTAGTAAACTCCAATATTTGTTTTCAATCACTCTTAAATAATGTTCAATTTTCAACCACTTTAGATATTAAAAGTATCAACTACAATAATTTTGAACTTGGAGATTTAAAGTTTTCTTCACTTTGGGATGATATTTCTAAAAAATTTATTCTTGATGGAGAATTAATTAATGAATTTAATGAACAAGAAATTAATTTAATAGATGCTTCTTTTTCACCAGGTAATCCATCTGATAACAGGTTAAGTGGTTGGGTGTCATTAAATAACACTAATATTGATTTTTTAAATCCTTTTCTTCCTAATGAATTTCTATCAAATTTAAAAGGGTTTATTAGTGGAGACCTATCCTTAAAAGGAACTTTCTCAAAACCTCAATTTAATGGGGTTTTAAATTTTAACCATTTAGAACTAAAGCTGAGTGAATACAATTCATTATTCAATATTGAAGGAAAGTTATTAGTTTCTGATGAAAAATTAGAGATTTTAAATGCATCTATTTACGATGAATTAAATGTTTCTGGTAAATTACAAGGCCTTTACCATCACAATAATTTTTCCAGGTACTCTATTGACATAGGATTGGATTTTGATAAACCTATGATGATAATGAATAATACCTATTCTGAAAACCCTTATTATTATGGTAAAGCATTTATGACTGGAATTACTAAAATTAAATACGATAGTATTAATGATTTATCTATTAGGGTAAATGCTAAAACAGCAAAAAATACAGATTTGTTTATTCCAATTTATGGTGATCAAGAAGTAGTACTTCACGATTTTATTTCTTTTAAACAAATCGATTCAAGTAAAGAAAACTCATTTGTTCCTAAGGTTTATTCTAAAGATAAACTTGCTGTAGACATAGAATTAGAAATTACAGATGAAGCAGAAGTTATGTTAATTTTTGATGATCTTGTAGGAGATGCTATGAAATCAACAGGAGAGGGGCATATTCAACTTAGTATAGATCAGAATTATGATGTTTCTATGTATGGTAATTATTTGATCGATAAAGGGGAATATGTTTTTGCTTTAAAAGAATTTATAAATAAAAAATTCACTCTTAATAAAGGAGGTAAAATCACTTGGTTAGGAGACCCTTATAATGCCAAGATTGACCTAAGTGCTATATATTCATTAAGAACAAGTTTATCCAATCTTGTCTCAGAGCAGGAAAAAGTAAATTGGAAACATAAAAGTTTAGTAGACGTTTATATAAACTTAGAAAATGATTTAATGAATCCAGATGTTAAATTTAATATTGATTTTCCAAGAATAAATGAGTCTGACAAAACTATTTTTGAAAACGTACTTTCTAATAGTGAAGAAATGAATAAGCAAGTCTTTTCACTTTTAATTCTTAATCAGTTTATAACAACAAATCACCTTAATTTCGGAAATTACGGTAATATATACGATATATCTAGTAGTGAAGTTTTGTCCAATCAGTTAGGTAATATGATTTCTTCTTTCACAGATGAATTTGATATAGGTTTTGACTATTCATTAGGAAATCCTATTACAAATGATAAATTAACTGTTGCCATGTCCACTCAGCAATTTAATGATAGATTAAGTATCCAGACAAACCTAGGTATGTCTCAATCCAATAATTTAACTCAAAATCCTAATACTTTTATTGGAGATGTTAATGTAGAATATAAACTTAACAACATAGGAAACATAAGAATACACGCTTACAATGAATCAAATGAATATGATTTATCTAATCAGAACCAATCAAACTATACTCAAGGCATAGGTGTGTTTTATAAACAAAGTTTTAATTCTTTTGGAGAGTTATTTTGTGAAATGGCTAATTTGTTCAGATCTAGAGGGAATAAGTGCAATAATTGTCAAGATTCTGATTTAAGAAAAAATAGAAAGTAGTTTTTATTTTTAGAAAAATTTTAGGAACTTAAAAAGATTTGATTTCTATCATTAACTAGCACTAGTTCTCCTTTAATCATATTTTTTAAGATACTATTGAAAAGATCTTTTTTAATTAAACTTTTCAATTGATTATATAGATAATGGGGTGATTTAGGTTCATAATTTAACAATATCAAAATAGCATTTTCAATGATATGAACAGGATTGTTCTTTTCATTTAAACCCATTTGACAATTATCACAATAGTTGCATTTTTCTGTCATTAGTTCTCCAAAATAATTGAGCATGAAAATGTTTCTACATTCTGTTTTAGAATTTATGTAGTCAATAATTGCTTGATTCTTTCTATTTGCTGTGTTTTTTAATTCAATATATTTTCTTGAAAGATTTAATTTACTTATATCTGGCCTTGGTCTTGAAAACTGGATTAAGTTATTAGATTTTTTTTTGTCGTAAACTATTATTTTTTGTTCTTGGAGTTGATCAAGCAAATGGATTGTTTTTACAATGTCTAGATTTAATCTTTTAGATATTATATTTTCACTGATGGAAACTAGATGATCCATTATATTAGAATAGCTTCTAATAAGAATATCTATTATTTTTTCAAACTTCATGTAAGATTTTAAAAATCTATTTAAGTTTTGAATAGGAGCAGTAATTTTAATTTTTGAATATTGATATTCATTTAATTCTTTTATGAATTCCTCTTTAATTAAATATTTTATACAACTATTTGTGTCAGATCTAGATAGTTTGACTTTTTGAGCAATTACATCTGAATCTAGTTCGTAGTTTTCTTCAGAACTATATCCAATAGCAATTTGATGAATGTTAGAAATGGTTTGAAATACATTTTTAATCTTTTTTAAATTTGGATAGTTTCTTTGAAATCTTTTCTCTAGGTTAAATACATCATCATCTGATTTTAAAATTATAGAATAGGAGTTTTTACCATCCCGACCAGCTCTACCAGATTCTTGATAGAATGATTCAATTGTATCGGAAACCTCAAAATGTATAACAGTCCTTACATCAGATTTGTCAATACCCATTCCGAAAGCGTTGGTAGCAACCATAATATCAAATTCATTATTAATCCATTTCCTTTGTTTAATAATTCTTTCTTCAAAATTTAGTCCCCCATGATAAAATTCACTTTTGAATTTATTTTTATTTAACAATTTGGATAACTGCTCTGTTTTTTTTCTTGTTTTAGCATAAATTATAGAACATTCTCTTTTTATAATTTTTAATAAAACAGTTTCCTTGTTAATTGCATCTATAATTTCATACCTAATATTTTTTCTTAAATATGATTTTCTAATGACATTTTTATTTTTAAATAATAATTGATTTTGAATATCAATTATTACATTTTTTGTAGCACTTGCAGTAAGTGCAATAAATGATAGATTAGGTTGCCATTGCTTTAAAAATGAAATAGTTCTAAAATCTGGACGAAAATCATTGCCCCATTCTGAAATACAGTGTGCCTCGTCTATTGCTACAAAACTTATCTTCATTTTTTTAAATCTCTCTTCAAATAATTTACTTTTTATTCTTTCTGGAGATATATAGAGAATTTTAATCGATCCATATATAACATTATCTAATATTCTATCAATGTCTCTAAAGCTATGAGATGAATTTAAATAGGTTGCTTCAACACCTTTTTTTTGTAGTTGATTAACTTGGTCTTCCATTAAAGCAATTAGAGGAGATATAACCAAGCAGGTTCCTTTTAGAATAATTGCTGGAAGTTGATAACATAAAGATTTTCCTCCTCCGGTTGGTAACAAAGCTAAAACATCTTTTTTCTGAAGTACATTTTCTATGATTTCTTCCTGAGACTCTCTAAACTCTTTAAAACCCCAATACTTTCGTAAGATCTTTAATTTCAAATCATTCTCTACGAAATTCATTCTTTTCTATATGTCAGATTAATTTTACTACTTTTGCAAGAAATTATTTCATTCCATATTAATGAAAATTGAAACTCTTCAAACTAACATTCAATTAACAAAAAATAGCAGATTACCACAAGTAAACTGGAATAAATTACCTTTTGGTAGGCTATTTTCTGACCACATGTTTACTATGGATTATAAAAATGGTAAATGGTCAAATATGTCTATTGTTCCTTACGGAAACATTAGCCTTTCTCCAGCTAATTCTGCCTTACATTATGGACAAAGCTGTTTCGAGGGTATGAAAGCACATAGAAATATTAATGGAGATATTGCATTATTCAGGCCATTTGAAAATGCTAAAAGATTCAACCAATCTAATAAAAGGATGTGCATGCCCGAAATAGATGAAGAATTATTTGTAAATGCCATTATGGAATTATTAGCAATCGATCATCAATGGGTTCCAGAAAATTTGAATCATTCTCTTTATATAAGACCTTTTATTTTTGCCACTGATCCCTACATTGGAATTAAGCCTTCTGAAAATTATAAGTTTATGATTTTCACTTGTCCTGTTGGGGCTTATTATTCTGATCCTGTTTCAGTAAAAATAGAAACTAATTTTTCTAGAGCTGTTCAAGGCGGTACCGGTTCAGCAAAAGCTGCAGGTAACTATGCAGCTGCTTTATATCCTGCAATGTTAGCAGCAGAAGAAGGATTTAGACAATTAATTTGGACGGATGCTATTGAACATAAATATATTGAAGAGGCAGGAACTATGAATGTTATCTTTATTATAAATAATGTTTTAGTTACCCCAATTTCAGGAGATACTATTTTGAATGGTATTACCAAAAAAAGTGTATTAGAAATCGCTAAAGACTGGGGAATAGAGATTCAAGAAAGAAAAATTGAGGTTGAAGAAATTCTAAATGCTCTTAAAAGTGGTAGTCTAACTGAAGCATTTGGGGCTGGAACAGCTGCTACAATTGCGCCAATTTCTAATATTTCATTAAATGGAGATAATTTTATAATACCAGAGTCCAGGTCTGATCATTTTCATGTTAAAGTATTAGATTATTTATCAAAATACAAAAGGGGAGAGGTTCAAGATAAATTTAATTGGCTAGAAGTTTTAAATTGAATTAATATTTCAATTAATATTTTCTATGATTAAGGCTGAAGCTCCTCCGCCACCATTACATATCCCTGCAACTCCAATTTTAGCTTTATTTTGTTTCAGTACGTTGATTAATGTAATTACTATTCTACTGCCACTAGAACCAAGAGGATGTCCAAGAGCAACGGCACCACCATTAACATCTACTTTGTTAGGGTCAATTTTAAGTAGTTTTGTATTAACAATCCCTACGACTGAAAAAGCTTCATTTAATTCCCAATAATCAATGTCTTCAGTATTTAAATTCGATTTTTCTAAAGCTTTTTGAATAGCCTTTGTAGGAGATGTTGTAAACCATTTAGGTTCTTGTGATGCATCAGCATAACTTATTATTTTTGCTAAAGGTTTTAAATTTAATTGATTGGCCTTTTCTAAGCTCATTAAAACTAGAGCAGATGCACCATCATTTAAAGTAGATGCATTAGCTGCAGTTACGGTTCCACTAGGTGAAAAGACAGGTTTTAATTTTGGTAATTTTTCCAATTTCACGTTTTTATATTCTTCATCTTCCTTAATGATAATATCATCCCCTTTTCTTTGTGGAATATTAACCTCAACAATTTCATTTTCAAATAATCCATTTTTGATTGCATCACTTGCTTTTTTATAAGATTGAATAGCAAAATTATCTTGTTCATCTCTTGAAATATTATATTCTTTGGCACATTCATCTGCACAACTTCCCATATGTACTTTATTGTATACGTCTGTTAATCCATCTTTTACCATTCCGTCTGTAAGCTTTACATCTCCAAGTTTTTTTGCTTTTCTTGCATTATAATAATGAGGAACCATTGACATATTTTCCATTCCTCCTGCTACTACAATTTCTGAATCACCACATTTTATGCTTTGAGCAGCTAAAAAAATAGCTTTCATTCCAGATGCACATACTTTGTTAATAGTTGTGCAAGGAGTATTTTCATTGATACCAGCAAAAATTGCTGCTTGTCTACATGGGGCTTGACCTAAATTTGCCTGTAGAACATTCCCCATAAAAACCTCATCAACTAAATTAGAATCCAAATCGATCGAGTCTAAAGCACCTTTAATAGCAACAGCTCCAAGCTTTGTTGCAGGAACTGAAGATAGTGATCCTCCAAAACTCCCCATTGGGGTTCTTTTAGCGGCTACAATAACAATTTCTTTCATCCTTTAAATTTACCTTTATTTTTCTTTTTATAATTAAATAAAATTAATTAATAATATTAAAAATTGGAGGATTATAAAAATTGTTCAATTCAAAAACTATGTTATTTTTGCATACATTATTGGAGAGGTGGCAGAGTGGTAATGCAACAGCCTGCTAAGCTGTCAACGAGCAATCGTTGCCAGGGTTCGAGTCCCTGTCTCTCCGCATTATAATCCGTAGCTTATTTTATTTAGTTACGGATTTTTTTGTCTAATTTTAAGATAAGTTATAAATCTATAAATTGATAGAGCCTTTAACTCTTTCCATGAATTCATTAAGTGCATCTTTTTGATTAGATCCGTTTATAATGGCTTCATTCACTTCAATTGCTCCATAAAGGTTTGATAATAGTTCTCCAATCACATCAATCTCCATATCCTTAATATTACTACTTTCAGTCAAATGTTCTAGAACAGCAATACATTCCTCTATGTAATCTGCATCATTTTCATTAATGAAACTAAGAGCGTGTTTAATTATTGGCAGCCTCATTTACGAAGTTTAGTAGCACCTCTGCTTTATTTGTCTGAACTTGATTTTCTAGTTTACCATCTTTAAAAAAAGCAAATGTAGGGAGGTTATCAACACTAGCTAGCTTCCTTGACATTGGATTTTTCTCAGCATCAATCATATAAAAGCGCATACTGGAATTATCATTAGCCATTTTCTTAAATTTTGGTTTCATAATTCTGCAATTACCACACCAACCTGCTGAAAACTGAACCAACACTTTATCGTATTGGTCAATTTCATTTTTTAAAGTGTCTGTAACTAAATCGTTAAGCATTAATTCTTAGATAAGTAATCAGCTACTCCATCTCTGTTAGCGCTCATAGCATCTTTACCCTCTTCCCAGTTAGCAGGACAAACTTCACCAAATTTTTGATTGTGAGCATAGGCATCAATTAGTCTTAAAAATTCAGCAACATTTCTTCCAACGGGAAAAAAGTTCATAGCTTGATGAAAAACCATTCCTTCTTCATCTAAAATAAAGGTTGCTCTGTAAGGAGTACTTCCTCCATCTACCTGTACTGCGTCCATCTCCTCATCATATCTTTCATTTGTAGTATCTAGAACTTTTAGAATATTAGCTAAGTTTCTATTAGAGTCTGCAAGGATTGGATAGGTAACACCTTCAATTCCTCCATTATCTTTTGCAGTGCTTAACCATGCAAAATGTACTTCAGCAGTATCACAAGAAGCTCCAATAACGATGGTATTTCTTTTTTCAAATTCAGGTAAAGAATCTTGAAATGCATGTAGTTCTGTAGGACATACATAAGTGAAATCTTTTGGATACCAAAAAAGTAAAACTTTCTTGTTATTATTCAACGCTTCTTCTAGCACATTTACTTGAAATGTATCACCCATTTCATTCATGGCATCTACACTAATATTTGGAAATTTTTTTCCTACAAAATTTGACATAATTTTTTTTTAAAATTTAATACTTTTACAAATATACTTCAGACATAAGTGATTGTTGTCAAATTTTGTTAAAATTTTTAATGCCAATGCATAATTTTATTGAACAAAGACCTTTTCATCTTGCCATTTCAGTTCATGATTTAAAAATTGCTAGAAATTTTTATTCTAAAAAGTTAGGATTTAAAGAAGGAAGATCAAGTGATAGTTGGATTGACTTTAATTTTTTTGGACATCAATTAGTTATACACGAAACTAATGAGCTCACAAAAACAGCTAAAAATCTTGTTGATGGTCATGGAGTTCCTATACCTCACTTTGGAGTTATACTAAATATGGAAGAATGGAACGTTTTAAAAAATAGATTAGTCTCCAAAAAAATCAAATTTATCATTGAACCTTATATTAGATTCAAAGATTCACCTGGAGAACAAGCAACTATGTTTTTCTTAGATCCATCAGGAAATTCTTTAGAATTTAAAGCTTTTAAAAATTTTAATAACCTTTTTAAAAAAATATAAACTATGATTTTAAATCCTACAATATTTGAATTTTTAAACAAATTAAAGGTTAATAATAATAGGCCATGGTTCAAAGAAAATAAATCAATATTTGATAGACATAATAAAGAAGTTAAAAACTATTTTGAAGCTGTTTTTCAAACCAATAAGAATTTTTTTAATTGGGAAAGTTTTAAGGTTTTTAGGATATATAAAGATGTTAGATTTTCAAAAGATAAATTACCATATAAAACCCATTTTGCAGTAGCATTTCATAGAACTAAACCTAAATATAGAGGAGGGTTTTATGTACATATACAGCCAGGAAATTCATTTATAGCTAGTGGTTTTTGGAACCCTAATAAGGAAGATTTGTATAGAATTCGAAAGGAAATTGAAGCTGATGGTGATTATTTTAGAAAGGTAATTGAGAATACGAATATTATTGAAAAATGGGGTCCTATTAATGGTAATTCACTTAAAGTTTGCCCTAAAGGATTTGATAAAAATCATCCATCTATTGACTTGTTAAGATTTAAACAATTTATTTATGTGAAAAATTTTGAAGATGAAAAAGTATTTAAAAAAGAATTTTATAGTGAAATAGCAGATTATTTTAAATTGCTAATGCCATTTCATGACTATTTTAGTGATGTCCTAACCACAAATTTAGATGGTCAATCATTACTATAAAATCTAAAGTCAATAAATTTTATTATCTTTTAAAAAAATTAAAAAAATTATAAAATGAAAAAATTATTTACTACAACATCTATTTTTATCCTCACTGTTTTATTTTCAAGCAGTTCTTTTTCTCAAATTTCTGGAAGCCTTTACTATGGTGCACCTAATGTACTTTCTGGAGGAATTATATTAACTGATGATTATGTCGGTGAAATTTATGCAACAGAAGCTGATGTTAGTTGGAGCAACTTAGGACCAGTCGGTCTTAACGTAGCTTACCGAACTGATGGAAAATTAAGTTTTGGTTTAGATTTAAATTATTCTCAATGTTCAGGAAATTTTAATTATAATGCTTGGTCTGATCCAAGTTTTGATACATATGAACATAATATGGATATTAGTAGATCAATTTTTAGAGGAATGTTTAGAATTGATGCTAATTGGGGTGATAGTGATGTTTTTGCACCTTACACAGGACTAGGTGTCGGTATTAGATCAGCATCAAATACTTTCACTAGCTCAAGAGCCGGATTTGCTCAAACGGAAGATACTACAAGCCCTTTAGCTTTCAGACTTCATGCAGGAGCTAATATTTACTTTATTGATAATATGGGCCTATTGATTGAAGCTGGTTTTGGTGGTGGTGGATTAGTGAGATTTGGCCTTACCTATAAGATGTAATTTTATTTTCACATAAACTTTTTATAAAAGGAATTATAAAATATTATAATTCCTTTTTTCTTTTTATGACTTTAATTTTTTAATTATTAGTTGATCAATTGGAAATTTGAATTTAACTTCATTTAATCTTTCCAATTTTTCCCAGATAAATACTGGTTGCTCTTTTTTAGGTTTATTAATTTTATTAACTACTTTATGTTTTAGTTTTCCTGTGTAATAAATTGAAATAAGTTGATCTGTTAATTTAAAAGAACTCCTTTGAAAAAAATCGGTAGTATAATAATGTTTTACATTATAAATTCTTTGACCCAATTCTTCTTTAAATTCTCTATTTAGGCCTTCGATTAAACCTTCTCCATGTTCTAATCCACCACCTGGGAATTTAATTACTTCCTCTCCCATAATTAACTCCTTACTTAATAATATCGAACCACTTTCTAAAATTAAGCCATATACTCTAATGTTAAAAGAATTAATATGCTTATTCATCCAATTTAAATTCGGAAGTTTTATGAAAAATTATTTCTGGATAATCGCTTCCTGCTTGAGTAAGAAGAAATGGACTAGGTGCTAAAAATACAGGATTATTATCTTTGTCATATGCAATATTTGCTGATTTTCTTTTTATAAAATCTTCTAATTTATCATCATCTGAACTTGTCATCCAGCAAGCCTTAAAAAAATTTCTTGAAACAAAGCTACAGGTTGCTCCATATTCCTGTTTGAGTCTATATTGAATCACTTCAAATTGTAGCTCACCTACGGTTCCGATTATTTTTCTATTTCCCGGTTGCATTACAAATAGTTGTGCAACTCCTTCATCTGTAAGCTGACTAAGTCCTTTTTCTAACTGTTTTGTTTTCATAGGATCATCATTTTGAATTTCCTTAAATATTTCAGGTGAAAAACTGGGAATTCCTTTATAATTAATAATTTCTCCCTCACTTAATGTATCTCCAATTTTAAAAGTTCCACTATCATATAACCCAATTACATCTCCTGGAAATGCACTATCAACTACAGACTTAGAAGATGCCATAAAGCTGGTAGGATTAGGGAATTTTATCTTTTTTTGAAGTCTGGTATGAAAATAAAATTTATTTCTTTCAAATTTTCCAGAAACAATCCTTAAAAATGCAATTCTATCTCTATGTTTGGGGTCAATATTTGCATGAATTTTAAAGACAAAGCCGCTAAATTTATTTTCATTTGGCTCTACAATACGTGACTCAGTTTCTCTTGACTGTGGAGTAGGAGAGACTTCAATAAATGAATCTAACAGCTCTTGAACCCCAAAATTATTCAATGCTGAACCAAAAAATACTGGAGCTACTTTTCCATTTAAATAGTCTTCTTGATTAAAATCTCCGTATACACCATTTATTAACTCCACTTCATCTTTTAAGGTATTAGTTTCCTCATTCCCAATAAAGTCAGGTAATTTTGGATCTTTTAGACCATCAATTTTATAAACTTCTTTTTCAATTCCAGTTTTATTTCCGCTAAAAAGATTAAGCTCTTTCTTATGAATATTATAAACCCCTTTAAAAGTAGCTCCTATCCCTATTGGCCAACTCATGGGTTTTACTTTTATGAGTAGTTTAGATTCTATTTCGTCTAATAAGTCAAATGCATCTTGCCCTTCTCTATCCATTTTATTAATAAATACTATTACAGGTGTATCTCGCATTCTACAGACTTCCATTAATTTCTCAGTTTGAGCCTCAACTCCATTGGCACAATCTATAACCATAATGACACTATCAACGGCAGTTAGTGTTCTGTAAGTATCTTCTGCAAAATCTTTGTGACCTGGCGTATCTAAAATGTTAATTTGACGGTTACTATAATTAAAAGCCATTACTGAAGTGGCGACACTTATACCCCTTTGCTTTTCAATTTCCATAAAATCTGAAGTAGCTGATTTTTTAATTTTATTATTCTTAACAGCTCCAGCACTTTGAATAGCTCCACCAAAAAGAAGAAGTTTTTCAGTCAATGTTGTTTTTCCCGCATCTGGGTGAGAAATTATACCAAATGTTCTTCTTTTATTTATTTCTTTTTTATTATCCATTATTTGCGAATATAATACTTAAGATTTCAATGAGGAAAAATACATGAATTGTTCAAACAAAAACATTGAACAAATCATAAATCGCCTCATAATTAATATATTTATAGTATGAAAAATTTAATTTGTTTGTTTGGTGTATTCATTTCCCTACTTTCTTTTGGGAAAGATCAATATAAAATTAATCTTGTTTCTCAATCTGTTAACTCTGTTATTATTGACTTTGAGTTNGAGAAATATGAGCTAATCAATATCAATAAAAATAGTAGTGATTCTTATCAAAAGCTTATGGTTGAAGGTGGTGTATCCACTTTAGTAAAAGGAGAACCAGAATTATTAAAATTTACTTCAAATATTCAACTTCCTTTTAAAGGAGTCAGCAATTTTTCTATCATTAGTGCTGATTTTATTGAATTGGAGAATGTGAATATCGCTCCATCTAAAGGTAACTTATACAGGAATACAGATCCGAATTCCGTACAATTACAAAAAGGAACTGTTTATAGTATCGATTCNGATTTTCCAAGTGAAGTTTTTTCTTTAGGTCAACCATATATACATAGAGATGTNAGAGGACAAACCATCAGCTTCATTCCTTTTGGTTTTAANCCAGTAAGAAAAACCATTAAAATTTATAATAAAATTAGAGTTAAAATAACTTTTTTAACCAAGGAAACAGGATTAAATGAATTAAATAATTCAACTAGAAAGTCTACATCTAAAGAAGTTCAAAAAACCTATAAAAGAAGATATTTAAATTATAATACCACAAGATACAATTCCATAGGGCAAGATGGAACTATGTTAATTATTTCACCATTAGAGTATTTTGATGAACTCGAACCATTTATTTCTTGGAAAAGAAAGTCTGGTTTAGAAGTTGAACTTGTTGATATAGCAACAATTGGTAATAATCAATCAAGTATTTACAATTATGTTAGAAGCTATTACAATCAAAATGCAGATTTCTTATACTTATTACTTGTTGGTGACCATAATAAAGTAGCTTCATATAATGCAGGTTCAACTGGGGGATGGATGTCTGAAACAAAATGGTCAGATGCCAAGTATGGATTGGTTTCTAATTCTAACGATTGGTATCCAGATATTTATGTAGGAAGATTTAGTCCATCAAATTCATCAACTTTGAATACTATGATTCAAAGAAATTTAGAGTATGAAATAAATCCAGAAATTTCTGATTACTATACGAATGCTATTGGTCTTGGTTCTAATGAAGGAGCAGGTTATGGAGATGATGGAGAAGCAGATTGGCAACATTTAAGAAATATAAGAACTGATTTGCTCAATTTTGGATATCAAAATGTCTATGAATTTTACGATGGTACTCACGGAGGTGAAGATGCTAATGGAAATCCTAATCCTAGTGTAATTTCTAACGNTGTTAATAATGGAGTTTCTTTATTTAACTATACAGGTCATGGTGATTTAAATACTTGTATAACAGGAAATTTTTCTAGTTCTCATATAAATTCAGCTTCTAATAATGGAAAATATCCATTTGTTATTTCAGTTGCATGTAATAATGGGACTTTTACATCTGGAACTTGTATTTCTGAGGTTTGGCAAAGGGCCAGCCATTTGGGTTNCCCCACTGGGGCAATTGCAGCTGCTGGGTCATCTATATTAATGTCTTGGGCTCCTCCTATGGCTACCCAAGATGAAATTGTAGATATTTTGGTAGAATCTTATCCTAACAATCAAATGCACACTATTGGAGCTCTTTTTTACAGCGGACAAATGAAAATGCTAGATGACTATCCTAATTCTGGTAAAGAAGTNGTTGAAACTTGGGTTCTTTTTAGTGATCCTACAACCTTATTCCGCTCTAAAACACCAGATGATTTTATCGTAACCCATTCTGATGAAGAAGAAGTAGGAGTGACTTCTTTAACAGTTTTTTGTGATGATGAAGATGCTAAAGTAACATTATGGAACGGAGATTCTCTACTAGCTAACAATACTATTCAAAATGGTCAGGCTGATTTTAGTTTTGATGCTATCAATGAAATTGATACACTAGCTATAGTAATTAATGCTTACAACAAAATACCATATTTTGGCAGTATGCGAACCATAATACCTTTGCCAGACCCTTTAGGAAATTCAACTGATTTATTATTTGGACCAAACCCACTTGAATCCGACATGCAATTGAGCTTAATTTTTGAGTTAGAAGAAGATCAATCTTTACATTTTGAGATTTTCAATTCTTTGGGCCAATTAGTATACAGTGTTTCTGATGAATATACTGCAGGTTTTTATGGGCCTAATTATACTCCTCTAATATTAGATTTAAGTAAAATAGATCTCAAAACAGGAATATATTCGCTATCTACAAATATTAATGAAACTAAAATGGTAAAGCAACTCTTTGTTCCTTAAATCATTCAATAATTAATTATGAAATTAATTGAATGTCCAAGAGATGCAATGCAAGGTTTCTCTAGTTTTATACCCACACAAAACAAAATTAAATACTTAAATCAGCTTTTAAAAGTGGGCTTTGATACTATTGATATTGGAAGTTTTGTTTCCAAAAAACAGATTCCTCAGTTGGCAGATACTGCAGAAGTATTAAATAATATTAATATTGATAATTCTATTTCTAAACTTTTGGTAATTGTAGGAAATAAAAGAGGAGCAATTGAAGCTTCTCAATATGAACAAATTTCATACATAGGTTTTCCTTTTTCTATTTCAGAAACTTTTCAGAAAAAAAACATCAATGCATCTATTCAAGATTCTTTAAAAACCATAGATGAAATTCAAAATATTTGTATTCAAAAAAATAAAAAATTAGTTACTTATTTTTCTATGGCATTCGGCAATCCTTTTGGTGATGAATGGAGTATTTATATTGTAGCCCATTGGGCTGAAAAATTATTAAATGATTATGGAATTAATACTTTATCTCTTAGTGATACAATAGGAACCAGTAATCCAAACTCAATAAATTGGCTTTTTTCAAAATTAATTAAAGAGTTTCCCAAAGTAGAATTTGGCGCACATTTACATTCCCATGCAAATACCTGTATTGATAAACTCAATGCTGCTTATAAAGCTGGATGTAGAAGGTTTGATGGTTCTCTGCTTGGAATAGGTGGCTGTCCAATGGCAAAAGATAAATTAGTAGGTAATATGCCTTCCGAAAAAATAATTGATTATTTCCAAAAATCATCAGAAGAACTTAACATTAATAAAAAGGAATTAGATAAATCAATAATAATGGCGAATGAAATTTTCAAATAAAATCTAATTTTTATAACTTTTTAAGAGATTATTCGTTAAAAGTATTTAATAATATATTATTGATTCCAAGATATTTATGCTGATATTTGTTAAAATCGTCTTTTGCAAAAAAAAATAATTTATATAATAATATTACTCTTTTTAGGTTCAAATTTTGCTTTTTCTCAAGAAGCAGATCCTATTTTGATATTTAGTGGAAGAGTTACCGATCCCTATGGGAAAAAATTAGACGGTGTTCAAGTTATTGTAACAAAAGATAATCAACCTTTTAAACAGGCTATGACTTCTGGAGGTAAATACAACGCTATTGAAGCCCCATTTGGTTTTGTCTATTCAATAACCTTTAAAAAAAATGGATTTGTTCCTAAATCTTTAGTGCTAGATGCAAAAAAAGGTTTTTTCAAGGAAGATGTAGAACCACAAACTTTTATTGAGCCTAGTATTAGTCTTTTTTTAGAAGAACCTGACGTAGATTATTCAATTGTAACTAGCAGCCCAGTAGGAAAAGCTAGAATTGATGCATCTACGGGAAAAATTGATTGGGATTACACCTATCTTGGTCAAAGAAAAAATGAAATTGAAAAATATTTAAAACAGGTAGAGGATCAAGCTAAACTTAAGGAATCTAAATTTAAAAAATTAGTTGCTGATGGAAATAATTCTTTTAGTAAAAAAGATTATTCTAACGCAGTAACAAAATTTGAAGAAGCTTTAAAAATTAAAAGTGACAACATAGTTTCTAAACAGTTAGCCAATGCTAAAAAGAATTTGGAATTAGCTAATGCTCAAGATCAATTACAGAAACAGTATGATGATTTTATAAAGACTGGAGATAATTCACTTTCTAGTTCTAATTATACAGCTGCTCTGAATGCTTACAACAAAGCAAAAGAACTTATACCAGGGAATCAAATTGCTTATGATAAGATTAAAAATATTGAGAAATTACAGCAAGAAGCAAAGGATAAAGAAATAGCTGAAAAATTTAATATAAAGATGTCTGCAGCAAAATCAGCATTTGATGGTAAAGATTATGCAAAAGCTATTGAGCTTTATAATGAGGCATCCAAAATTGATCCCAGTAATAGAAACCCAAAAGAAAGAATAAATGAAATCAATTCACTTTTAGCTACACAAAAATCCAACGAGGAAGAGTACAGTAATTTAATTACTAAAGCGGATGATCAATTTACTAATAAATCTTACGATGATGCCATTTCAAATTACAAAAGAGCATTGAAAATTAAACCAAATGAAACTTATCCGTCTGACCAAATAAGTAAAGTTGAGCTAGAGAAAAGAGCAGAGCTAGAAAAGGCTGAGTTAGAAAAAAAATACAATAACATAGTCAAATCTGCTGANAATAAATTAAAAAATTTAGATTATGAATCAGCAAAATCAACNTATCAAAAAGCATTAGAAATTAAACAATCTGAAAGTTATCCTCAAGAAAAAATAACTTATATAGATCAAAAGTTAAAAGAAATTTTAGACGAAAAAAATAATCAAGATCAATTATTAAAAGATTATCAAGNAAAAATTTTAGAAGCAGATAAGCTATTTAATGAGAGTAAATTTCAGGAAGCTATTGAAAGCTATGAGTTAGCTAAAAACATAAAGTCTGATGAAAACTATCCAGATCAAAAAATTAACGAAATAAAAATTAAGCTTACTCACATAGCTAACCAGATTAAAGAGAAAAATCAGAAATATGATGACTACATTAAAAGTGCAGATGCAGCATTTAAAAGTGAAAGTTGGAAACTGGCTAAACAATTTTATGATGATGCAATTGCTATCGATGATAGTCAAAAATATCCTCAAGACCAATTGTTATTGATTACTGAAAAGATTAATGAAAAAGAAAAATTAGAGGCAGATTCTAAACAACAACTAGAAATATTTAATTCTTTAGTTAAGGAAGGTGATCAATCTATTAAAGATGATAATTATAAAATTGCTCTATCTAAATACCGAGAGGCTCAAAATCTTTTCCCTAATAATAATATGGTNAAACAAAAGTTGAGTCATCTAAATAATTTAATCGCAGAAAAATCAAAATCTAATAGNATTGATAGTAATTATAACCTATTAATTTCTAAAGCTGATGAGTTTAGAGATAATGAAAAATTTGAAGAAGCCATAAGTTTTTACAATAGTGCTNTAAAAATTAAACCTCTNGAATCTTATCCAAAAAATCAAATAGAATCAATTAATAGTAAAGTATTAGATATTTCTAATAATAAAATTCAATCCCAGTACAATGAANTTATTACCAAAGCCGATGAACTATTAAGAGATCTTTCTTATGATGAAGCTTTAAAAAAATATGATGAAGCCAATGAAATTTCTCCTAATGAATCTTACCCTATAGATAAAATAAGAGAAATTAAGAAGCTCCTTATAGAAAAAGAATCAAAGGACAACGAATACTTAAGAAAAATTAATCAGGCAGATAATGAGTTTGAATCTGCCAATTGGGAGGATGCTCTAGTTCATTATACAGCAGCAAAAAATATTTATGAAAGAGAACATCCGATAAATAGAATAGAAGAGATTAATTTAAAATTAAATGAATTAAAATCTCAAAATGATAAAATGACATCAGAAAGATTAAAATATGATGATATTGTAAATCAGGGCGATCAATTATATAATGAAAAGAAATATAAAGAAGCAAAAATCAAGTATTCAGAAGCACTTAATTTATTTAAGAACGAATATTATCCTAAAAAGAAAATTGCTGAAATTGAGCTAACATTAAAGGAAATGGAAGCTTCAGAAATTCTATTAGAACAATATAATAATCTTATTTCTAAGGCAGATGCATTAAAGCTCGAAAATAAACTTGAAGAGGCTAAAATTTTATATGAAAAAGCAAAAAATTTAAATCCTAGCAGTNCCTACAGTGATGAGAAAATTTCGTTGATTAACGAGACATTAAAGAAAAATAATAATGATAAGTTGAAAATTGAATACGATAAAATTATTAAAAAAGCAGATGATTATTTTACTGCTAAGAATTATAAATTAGCAAGAGATTTTTATAAACAAGCAAGTAGTTTTGAAATTTCTAATGGTGTTAATTTCAGCAATGGATATGCTTCACAAAAAATCATTTCAATTGATCAACTAATTTCTGAAGAATCTAATTCTAAAATTGATGACCAAAAACAGAAAGCTGTACAAGAAAAGTATGATTTAATGTTGCAAAAAGCTGAAGATTTCAAATCAAAAAATCAATTGTTGAAATCCAAAGAATTTTTTGCGAGAGCCAGTAAATTATATCCATCAGAGTCATTACCAAAACAACGAATTACTGAGATTGATCAACTTATTATGGATCAGTTAGAAAAAGAAAATAAAAGTAAGTACGATAGTTATATATCAAAAGCTGATCAATCTTTTACAGATAAAAATTATGACAAGTCTATTTCCTTTTTCAGAAAAGCAATTTCTGTATTACCAGATGAGACCTATCCTAAGGAACAAATAAAAAAGGTATCTGAAGCTAAAATAATTGCTTCAAATAANTTAGAGAAACAAAAACAATATAATAACTTAATTAAACAAGGAAACAGATATTTTGAGTCTAAAAACTACTCAATGGCTATTGTTTCGTTTCAAAATGCTTCTAAAATAGATAGTGAACAACAGTTGCCGAGAGATAAGGTTGTTGAAATTAATAAAATCATGGATGAAAATTCCTCTAATGGATTGTCAAATAACCAATCTATTTTAAATTCTTATAGTCTTCTTTACGGACAAGAAGTCACTGGTAAATACTCTGAAGATCAGGTAGAGGTTATTATGGGCACTAAGTCACAAGTTGAAGTTGAAATGGATGAAATGAACTCAGAATTTAAAAAAGATATTCAAGAACAATTTGCTAAAAAAAATAATGAGCAACAAGAACTTAAATCAAATTATCAGACCCAACAAATTAATCTTTTTTACCAAAATATTCAAAAAAGCTTCGAGAACAGTGANGATTCTAGATGGAGTCATATTCCAAAAGTTGTCGATTATAAAGAGCTATCATTATACACTAAAGATGAATTATCATATATCGGGATAGATAAAACTATGAGAAATCATGATAATATAGAGAAACAAAATGTTTTAAGAGAAGGAAAAGAAATTTTCAGATCAGAAATAATTGCTAAAAATGATTTAGTAACAGANAACTTTTATGATCAGAAGTTTTTAAAAGAGTTAGAAATTTCAAACAGAGCTAAGTCTGTTACTTATTCCAATTCTATTAGTAATGAAGCTTTAAATTATGAAATGGAGTTGGATAATATATTAAAGTCTAACAATAGAAATTTATGGATAGTAGGAATTGATAATTACAAACAAGAGTCTTCTCTTGATAAAGAAACACAAACAGGTCACTTTAAAAATATAACTTATAACAATCATATATCAAGTGAAAATATGACTACTCTATACAATGAGTCTACTTCAAATTTAGATAAGCCCAGAATACAAAAGAATATTCCAGCATTTGGTTATTATGAAAATGACTACTTTAATTTAAATGCNTCCAAAAGAGTCAAAAATATAATTACTACCTACAATCAATTTGAAAACTCTGAAAATTTGATTTCTAAGCTTAATAATTTTGTAATTAATGCTGATGATCCAAGAGCTCAAAATGCATTAAAAGTGGATCATTATATTGATAAAGAAATTTTAAAGACATCTATATGGAATGACGTCAATACGGACAAAGTTTATAATTTACATTTCTTAAATGATATGTATAAAGATGATTTAGATATATCAAACGAAGGAAAAGAGGATAATAGAATTTTTAATGTTTCTGATTTAGAGAATTATAATGATTCTTATTATTATTCTCAAGGAAATAGTAGTGAGTATGATTCGGATTCTGACTATTTAACAGCACAATTTTTAGACAACTCAAAAGATATTTCTGTTAATCATAATTCTTCAAAAAACATTCAAAAATTAGCGCAATTTTTCCCTGAAGGTGTAACAGAGAAAGTTTACGAACAAAAAGACAGTAATGGAGATGTAGTTGAAGTGACTATTATAAGAATTGTCGTAAGGGGAAATAAAGGGGATGAGTATAAAAAAGTTAGATCTAAGTGGGGTGTTGGATATTTCAAAAATGGAGGCGTAATATCTCAAAATACTTGGGATACAGAGTCCAACTAATTTAGTGTTTAATTAATTTTTTTGTAAAGAGCCTGTTGTTATTATTATCAATGACAAGTAGATAACTTCCTATCGAAAGGCTATTAATGTTAAATGTTAGCCTGTTGGGACCACTTTTAACCAAATCCTCATAAAGAATATTTACTAATCTTCCATCCAGACTATAAATAGAAATTCTTAAATCTAAACTTTCTTCCAAAGTAAAATCATATTGAATTAACTCTATTCCTGGGTTAGGAAATAAAATACCATTTTTAAATGATGGCTGTAAAAATAGATGAGGAAGTCTTTCCCTGCATGTGTCAGAAACGGCAGTACTTGTTATCCAACTACCATTTGACCCAATTTTACCATACATTCCAGAAATCCATGTCCTACATGGATCATCATATTTTCTTTGGATTCCAGTATAGTCACCCCATCTGTCAATATTTCCATTTAGTCTGTCGATAGCTCTAGTTCCTCTGTGAAGTTTGGTTAAATGACTGTAATCTTTTTCATTATTCATATATAAACAAGAAATACCATTAGTATCATTTACAGAAGTATAATTAAATCCAATAATGCATTCTTTTTCATTTGGATTTATCCCAGTTGATGCAATGTTAGGATATCCAAAGTCTATAATACTATCTGAAAGAATTTTTGATTCTACAAATGGGTTCATATCATAATTATAAATAATACCATGATATATTCCTGCTGTTCCAGTGTTTGTATCCATAGAGTGGCTCACAAATTGGATCCAATCTTGGTCAATTATTGCCCCTAATACTCTTGAATCATTAGTCGATAATTCTTTACCATTATACTGTTGCCCATTTGGACTTAAAAAATAATGGTCGTCAAGTTCAATCCTTGTCAATTCAATATTGGCATTTCCAGAATTTTGAGATTCATCGATTTTAATAAGATATAACGTATCACTTTCTTGAGAAAAATTCTTATTACTTAAGAAATATTGTTTGTTATCCTGAAGATCTCTTGCTCCTCTTACTGGATGAATATTCCTAACATATATAGAGTCATCTTTAATATCCGACCATAAGTTAAATGATAGTGAATCAGCTCCACTATAACCGCTTGACTTATCAATTTGCCAAATAATTGATTGGTTAAATCCAAGTTGCCAACTTACTCCATCTAGAAGTAAGTTTCCAGTAATAAATAAATCTTCTTTAGTTAAGGATATTGCTGGATAATCTGTCCAATGATTTGTTTCTAAAGCATCTCCTTTAAGCATATAAACATTCCAATCATTCATNGGGTCATTTGAGGTAGAAAAAGCCACACACACATGACTGTTAGCAGGTTTATTTCCAACTAAAAAAACTAAAATAAATCTATCTTCTTCATGGTCATATATAAATTTAGGGTCATATTTTTTAACAAATAATAAATTGGTAAAGGAACTAGTTATAGAGTTTAAGGTACTACTTAAAAGAAGTGAATCGTTGTTTAAATCGTAAATTATGTAAGATGAATTAATCCCAGCAATAATAATTCCGTCATTAGAAATAGCCAGAGTATTGTCATTAGGAACTTTATTATTATATAAATTACCTTCAAAACTATTTTCAATAATAAAAGTAGGTTTGTTAGAATTTGATTTTTTAACTGAACTTGTTTTTTTTCTGGGGTATAACAAAGAAACTTTATTCTTTTCCTCAAAAAGGAAGTTCTGATAGCTATTTCCACCTGGATGAATCATTTCCATTGGTTGAACAGAAACTTTCCACTGGTCTTTATATTCGCTAAGTCTAATGGTGCTTTTTGNAGAGCNATAGTCACTATTTAAATTTTGTGCTGATATACTTAAACTTAAAGTCAGTAGGATAAATAATGAAAATATAAATGACTTCATGAGATAAGATATTTTTGAAATAAAAACAATATTGAAAATAATATTAGAAAAATAATTCCTAAAATAGCTAGATATTCTAACCATTTAGGAGGTTGAAAAGGCTCCTCTAATTGACTTTTTACAATAACATAATTAAATATAGCAATAATTGGAGCAACTATAAAAGATAAGGCTGTCGCAAAATTTACTAAGACACTAAAGTCACCAGAGCTTTCATATTTCCAAATAATTAAAAAAGAACCAACAATTAAAATTATAATATTGAAATTATATAATTTATTATTACTAATTAAAGAGGGGGATAATAATTCTAAAGTTCTTTTGAGTGCTCTTCCATACCCATCAAATACTGCAATACAGGTTCCAAACATTATTGAAAAAGTGCTGGATGCAATTATTATATAACTCCATTGGCCAAAAACATCTGTATATAGATTTATAACCTGATTAGCAAATAAATGACTTTGTTTAGATATGGTATTTTCAGTTCCAAATAGTAAAAATGCTCCCATAGTTAAAAAACAAATTGATAATAAAGCGGAAACGATATATCCAAAATTAAACTCAAACAACGTCTCTTTTAATGAAGGATGATAATTAGAAGATTTAATTTTTTCTACGGTCCATAAACTATTCCATGAACTTAAATCAATAGCAGTTGGCATCCAGCCCATTAATGGAATTAAAAAAAGTAATGCTTTTTTATTGGAGCTTATATTATTAAAAAGACTTATATCATTATTTATAGGACCATTAAAAAGACATAAGGTAAAAGCTATTATAGTAGAAGTCAATAAAACAATTCCAATAACTTTAATAAGTTGATCCAACAATTTAAACTTTCCTATAATTAATAATAAACTACAAATAGTGAATATTAAAATTGTAGATTCAATATTTCCCAATCCCAAATCTTGAAGTTGAAATAAATTTTGCATAAAACCTGTCGTCACTTTTCCTACCGCAGCACAAACAAAAAACATAGAACCAATGGTAATTATTAGATAAGTCCATAAAGCCCCTCTGCCAAGCTTTAAATACCCATCAATAATACTTTTTCCAGTTGCATTTGCATATCTAGAACCAAATTCAAAGAATGGGTACTTTAAAATATTAGCAGCTATTACCGCCCAAAGCAATCCAAATCCAAATAAAGCACCAGCTTTGGTGCTTTGTACTAAATGAGAGACTCCTATGGCAGTACTGGCAAATAATATTCCAGGTCCTAGAGTTTTTTTTAAAGATTTAAGATGTTTCATTTTTTTAATGTTTTCTAATTTAATATTTTCATTCATATTTTTTTTAGCTTCGATTAAAGAAATCAACTCAATTTTAAAATCGATTTCAATAATTTTTACTAAAAGATGGAAATTCCCTTATTAGAAAATTTTTATAAAAATCAAATTTTAGAAGATCTTTTTAAGAAGAATTCTAAACTTAAAGATTTTCATAATGGCATAAGTGTAGATCATATTGATATTGATTTCATTAAAAAAAGAGATTTAAATGAAAATCAAAGAAATATATTATTTAATGTACTAAGTGAACAGTATTTAAATACTGAACTAGACATTCCAAATGATTTAAAATTAATTAAAAACAAAGGAACCTTTACCGTTACTACAGGCCACCAATTATGTGTTTTTGGAGGCCCACAGTATTTTATTCATAAGATTATTTCTATTCTTAAACTTACTGAAGACTTAAGAAATAAGTACACAGATTTCAATTTTCTTCCTATATTCTGGATGGCTTCTGAAGATCATGATTTTGAAGAAATTAGTCATTTAAATATTTTTAATAATAAACTATCTATTAGTAAGGAAGATGGAGGAGGAGTAGGAAAAATTAATCCTGAATTATTCAGTCCAATTTTAAATCAATTAAAAGATATATTTAAGAACGACAACAGATTTGATCATCTAGAAACTATTTTTTCCAATAGCTTAAAGAAAAATACATGGTCAGAAGCTACAAGATATTGGATTCATAGAGTTTTTGAAAAAGAAAATCTTGTGGTTTTAGATGCGGATGATAAAAGATTAAAAAAAATATTTCAACCCATTATTCAAAAAGAATTAGAAGAACAATTTATTTACGATTCTGTTAAAGACACGAATCATCAAATTCGTGGGCTAGGATTTGATCCTAAAATTAACCCTAGAGAATTAAATTTATTTTACCTAGGTGCCCAAAAAAGAACACGAATAATTTTTGAAAATAATCAATTTAAAATAGGTTATCGTTCATATAAATTGGAAGAAATCATTAATGAATTAAATAAATTTCCTGAAAAGTTTAGTCCAAATGTTCTTATGAGACCACTTTATCAAGAGAACATACTCCCTAACTTAATTTATGTTGGTGGACCATCCGAACTGACTTATTGGTTGCAGTTAAAAGAATCTTTCTCAAAATCTAATTTAAATTATCCAATACTTTTATTGAGAGATCACTTTCTATGGATTGAGGAAAAAAATATAAATAAGTGGAATGATCTTGGTTTCTCAATTAAAGACTTTTCTAAAAATCCTGATAATTTGATTAAATCCTATTTTCTTAATTCACAAAATTTGAATCTTGATTTTAATAATGAAACAGATGTTTTAGAAAAACTATCAAATTTCTTAAAAGAAAAAGCTAAATCTTTAGATATTACTTTGATTCCTACTATTGATGCTTACATAAAAGCCATGAATAATAACATGGATAAGATTAAAAATAAATTAATTCAATCTTTAAAAAGGAATGAAGCTCAAAAAGTCAATCAAATTAATAAGCTATCAAGATTAGTTCATGAAAATGGAAAATTAAAGGAAAGATCTGAGAGTTTCATACCTAGTTTTCTCAAAAGTCCTGATGACTATATACATAAACTAAAAAAAGCTTCTAATCCTGAGAAACCCAATCTTAAGATAATTAATTGATTAAATTGTGAATATTAATCATGTAATTTGACTGACTAAAAAGCTCTGTAAGTTGTTCAAATTGATTTAAGTCAAATATTAAATTTACATTCTCCAGAGCAGTATCTATAATAATATATTTTTTTTCAGCTATTTCAAAGATATAATCAACCAAATTCTGATCTACTTTTTGTATGGTTTGATATAGCTTATTATACTCCTCTACACTGCAATTATATAATATACTATTAATGATAATCGCAATTTTTTTACAATTTATACACTGCACTATGATTCCTAATTCATTTTTATGTAATAGGTTTTCTCTTTCAGAAATGTGCTCAAACATTTTTTAATTCAAATGCTTTAAGATTATTGTATATTTTTTCCATCAAAACATTTTCCTCGATTTCTGCATGAATTTTTAAATCTTTTTGAAAAAGGCTCATTTGATTTAAAAAAATTTCGAAATAGGATAATTTATTAGATTTTGGAGAATACTTAATAAGCAACTTTTGTAGATCATCAACGTCATCATTGTTTTTCTTGTGTTGATTCATCAGATGGTAAACCGTTTCTTTATTTTCTAATATATAAATAAGGTCTTCTTGGGAGTTAAATTTTATATATCTATCTAATACCTTACAAAATGGAAAAAGTACCTCATCTTCAGTTTTGAAATGCGAAACAATATCTTTTTTATATTCTTCAAAGAATTTTATAAAAATATAATTGAAAGAAAAGCTTTCTTGTAGACCTAGCTTGAGAAGACTTTGTTCTATCTCTGGTATTTTTTTTTCTAAGTAGTAAAGATGAGATCTCTCAAGATAATCAATTAAATCGATGATGGAGTAATCTTCAAATTTTGTCTTTTCTAGACAACTTAAATCATTATAACAGTTAATAAGGTCAACTAATAAATTGATATTTATTTCATCTTTTTCACATATTTCATTAAGTTTTTGTGTTGAGTCTGGACCAATATTGAATCTTGAAAATAAATGAACGATATTTCTATCGTATTGGGTGATTGTTTTGGGAGTAAGTAAGTGTGAAATCATTAATATGTTTTTAACAAATTAATTAATTTCATTTAATGATGTCAATACCTATAATTAGGTATAATTTTTTATAATTGGTTACTTATTTTAAATCCAATGACATTAAATGAAACAGGTGATTCCACATTAACATCAACTATTTTTAAATATTTAAGTTCCAGATTTGTTTTCTTATTTAATTCATATTTTATTCCTGTACCGAATCGGTTTTTCTTGTATTTATTAGAAGCATTTCTATTCATTAAAAAGTACTGTTCGTTATATAAATAAATCTTTATTTTTTTATTGATATTATACTGTACTTTAATTCTAGTTCTTTCAAATAACTCATTTAACTTAAGAGGGTGTATATGGTACTGTGACCTAAGTCTTAAATAAATTTTGAAATCAGAATATTTTTTTTGGTAGGTTATGTCATTATGAAATCTATTAGAATTAATGTATGAATATTCTTCATTATCAAATTTTAATCTCCAAGCAAAAGATGTTTGTAATTTTTTATTCAATTTTCTTTGAAAAGAAAATTGGGAATAAATTTGATTGATTTGTCTAGAATTATCAAATGTTCTTAATTCTATTTTATTGGTGAAAGATGTTTTCTTATTGATTTTGAAATCGGAATTTATTTTTGTCCAAGTACCAAAATCTTGATAATTCCCCTGTGATAAATATATTGTGGGAATTAATGTAAATAAAATAAAAAANCTATTTAACATTAAATAAAGTTAGCAACATGAATGGTATCTAATTCATTAACCTCATTAGCGTTAGANATTTTAACTGATTGCAAAATCAAACTATCTTGTCCCTGAGGACAAAACATACATTCACTATAGACAAAAATTTCATAATCTCCGGGGTTTAAATATTTGAATTCAAACGATCCATCATGACTGGTTTTTTGATCATCATCATAGGTGCTGTTTTCTTTACCATAAATAATATATACATCTAAATCTTGAGCATCATAGCTGTCAACAATATTTCCAAGAATATTAATATTATCTACTACTACTTTCCCTTTAATAGTAGATGTTCCTCCTAAGCCTGGTGATTTTGTACATGTACAAAATGAAAAGATAACCATGGCTAATAATAATATTTTTAATTTTTTCATATAGATTGTATATCGTTTATAAAATTAAAGTTAATCAAATGTAATTTATTCGTTAAATTAAAAATAATACGTAAAAAAAAATAGGTAAAGTTTTTTAGATTTTAATCTGTAAACAAAAATATAAATTTCTTGGCATTGAGGGTATGATACCTGGACCCGGATAACCAACAGCTCTTCTTGTAAAATACTTCTCATTTGTTAAATTGTTAATACCTGTTTCAATTTGGAATTTTTTATATTGGTATTTAAATGATAAGTCCATAATAGAGTAGGAGGGAATCATTCCTACTACAGCATTGGTTTGAAATATAGCATTAGTGGCATCTGTAAATTGTTCATGGTTATAGCTATACTGATATGATATTGAAAAGTCTTTAATTGATAAATTACAACCTGNTTTTAAAATTATTTTTGGAACCATTTCTACATTTTTCCCATAAAAGGCTGGCTCATCTGATGAGGTGTATTTAGCATTATTATGTGCAAAATTCAAGAATGNAGAAAAATTATATNTTGTCTCTTTTTCAAATAAGTTGGTCCAATTGATGTCAACTACAGCTTCCAATCCAAGTGTTCTAGATTTTGATATGTTGGTTCTAAACTGGTAGGTATTAAATAACGTTGTATCTGTTTGAAGTGTTGTACCAATTCTATTGTTATAATATAGATAATACAGAGATGCATCAAAATAGATAATATTTTTTATTTTTCCTCTAACACCTAAGTCAGAATTGAAACCTCTTTCGTCTTTTAAAATGGGATCTATCTTAAAGTTTGGATTTCTTATCTGCATATCTGCAAAATTTACGCTTCGATAATTTTCCGAAAAATTCCCATAAGCTTCTATTGCAGAGGAAATTTTATGATTTACCCCAACTCCAAGTAATAAAAAATCTCTTNCATTAGATNTTTCAATATTAATAACTGTATCAAAAATNATATTTCCAGCTAAGTCAGGATATTCAATTCTATATCCACCATNAGCAGAAGTATTTATATACTCATANCTTATTCCAGGAGTAATACTCAATTTCTGACTTAGATTGAAAATATGNTCAGAAAATAAAGAAAAATTGATGCTAGGAAAGTTNTAATTACTTTCNATAAAGTCTGAAGAAATATTATTTTGGCTATTGATAAATTCAAAATTTGCATCGTTCCCATTACTTGCTTCTCCCTGAACTCCGATACTATTTCCTTTATATATTCTGGAACCTATCAAAAATGCCCAAGGAAGATTTCTTTTTTCATATAAATGAATAAATCTAGTTTCNTTACCAATATTTTTAAAATTACCAGAAATAAGATTTCTTTCTTGCATAGGATCAGCTCTGTTTATTTGATCTAAATATCCCAGAGATTCTCTTGATGCTAATAGACCAAAGGTTCTAGAATTTATTTTAGTTGAAGAACTCAATTCATAGTTAAAGTCTATTGCTGCCAAGTTCCAATCAACTTTAAACCAATTTCTTGTTCTTAAAGANGTATCAGGATTAATATCAAATTGTTGGTCAGTCAATCCACCTGGTTGCTGAGCTAAATAATTCATTTTAGTAAACTCAATACTGAAACTTCCCATTTCACTAAATTTATTAGTAGCCTTGAAATAGGCATTTTTTAAATCAAATTCTGAATTTTCTCTCCATTCNTTACCAAATTTATAATTGCCATAGCAGTAGTAATTCCACTTGTTGATATTCCCTCCAATACTTANAAATGTATTATTGAGTCCAAATGATCCTGTAGTGTGCCTTAAAATTGTCTCTAATCTTTTTTGATCATTTCCATCTTTCAATTTAAAATTCATCAATCCACCAAACTGAGGACCAAATTGTAGCGATGCAGCTCCTCTAATAAATTGAATTTCTTTAATTGCTTCAGATGGAGGACTGTAGTAACTTTCTGGATAACCTAAAGCATCAGCACTTATATCGTATCCGTTTTGTCTTGTATTAAAATTAGAATTTCTATTAGGATTTAAGCCTCTACCCCCTAAACCTAATTGAATTCCTGCCCCATCACTTTCCCAAATATTGAGACCCGGAATTTTGGCATAAATTTGTCTGCTTAAGTTAACTGCTTTATTCCCATCCACATTCTCTAATTCAATAGCTTCAGTTTTTTTTCCCTTAGTAATCATTACCCCTTCAATTGCTCTAAGTTTTCTAATATTAAATTCTTTTTCTTCTAAAAATTCATATTCTTCCAGTTTATAGCTTAGCTCTTTTAAAATTATATTTTGATTTTTTTTATGTGCAGAATCAATACTTATGGTGTAGATTTTTTTCTCATAACCAAATGAATGAAAATGAACTCTATATTTTCCAAAATCAAACTTAGGAGTGCTGTAAAACCCTTCATTATTACTATAAATAATTTTATCAATAGAATCAAAATATATGGTCACATTTGGAATGATCTCATTGTTATTATCTAAAGTATAGCCAGATATTTTTCCTTTTTGAGAAAGATAATAGCTGCTTATAAAAACCAATAGTATGGTAATACTAATCCTCATATGGTAAAATCCATTCTTTATT
>NYYE01000008.1 GCA_002686655.1 Crocinitomicaceae bacterium
ACCTACAGAAACTCCACTAGCTGTTATCCAAGAATAATTATAAGGACCTCCATTTCCACCTAAAACCGTAACCCCTATATCTAAACTATCATAGGGACAAACTATAGTGTCAGATGAAGTATTGATAATTAAAGGAGGGTTTAAAGCAACTAGTACAGAGTCATAATCAGAAACACAATTAAAAGAATCCGTTACGCTTACTTTATAATATCTAGAATAATTGGGAGTGACATTATGAGGACCATTTCCAGTTAATCCTACCCAATTATAAGTATATGGTTGGGTTCCTCCACTTGCAGTTACTCCTACTGTTGCTGTTCCTCCTATACAAATAATGGTATCATTACTCATTGTTACTACCATAGGAACACCATCTGGAACTGTAATCATTGTATCTGCATAACATCCAGCCGTATCCAATGAACGTATTACATATGTTCCAGCACTTAAACTGTCAAATAAAAATGAACTGACTACATTGCTATCAACTTCTAAAACATTTATACTAGATCCGTCCATTAGCTGTAGAATCCATGGTGGACCATCATTCCCGCCAGGAATACCTGTAACGGAAGCATCACTTCCTCCGTAGCAAGTCAAACCATTAACAGTTGGAATAGCAGCATCACAAGTGTCACACAAAGCACTAATAAAAATATCTGCAGTATCAGTACAACCACCATTAATATCAGTAGCAATTACCGTATAGTTAGTACTTATCATAGGAATTGCAAAAGGATTTTGATCCGTTACATTTGAAAGAAAAGTTGGAGGAATCCATTCAAAAGTAAAGAAGCTGGGATCTGGAACCATTGGACAAGTTTTAAATTTTGTTACTGGTCTTTTGTTTTCTACACCTGTTGGTGAACCAGTGAAAGAACATGCAGAAGTAATGTCACTTCGGTAATATATAGCAGAATTAAAGGGGGTTATTTTATATGGGGTTGACCAATTAAAAGTATAAGCACCGGAATTCAAATTATTAAAACAAACCTCAACAATCAAATTTGAAATTCCGTCCCATTCATAAGCAGTAGTAAATTGAAAATCATTCCAACCCAGAGAGGCTGTTACAGTTTGAGGGCTAAAAACAGTAGAAAGTCCAGACTGCCATGAATTTATAGAGTTTTGGTTGGTACATCCCATTCTGATAGTAAAACCATGAAAATTACTCGTAGCTCCATTTTGTGCCGTGGTTTCCCATGAAAGTTCTGTTATTTTACCTCCAGAAAAACCAGCTGCTTGCAATTCAGATGCTTTAAATAAATATTGTTGCTTAGCATTTTTGTAATAATGTCCAAAAGGAGCTGGATAAGTAAATTGTCCATTGGTTCCATTATTGTTTCCTACAGTTTGATATGAGGATTGAGAAGAACAAGACGTTGATCCACTTGGAGAACACATTGCTGGATTTCCACCCAATAAATCAACATTCATAAATACAGAGTCACCACAATTAACATTAGTATCACTTGCAGTCAAATTAATTTGAGGAGCATAAGCAGGATAAACATCAACTAAAATGGAATCTTTCTTTTCACATCCTTGGCCACTAGTTATTGTAACCTCATAAGTAAAAGGTCCAGGCATAGAAGAACTAAAAACTGGGTTGGCTATATTGGGATTACTTAAATAAGCGATTGGGTTCCAATCATAGGTATAGGTTCCGCCAGATAATGGAGTAACGCTAAAGTCTAAGGGTGAATTTAAACATGTAACCGTATCAGACTGGAACAAGGTATAATTAAAGTTTGGAGCTACATTTACATTTACAGTATCGACATTGGAGCATCCACCAGATAAATTACTCACTACTTTATATACTGTAGAAAATGCTGGATTAGCAATAGGATCAGGACAATTATTACATGAGAAGTTATTTCCAATACTTATAGGGTCACCGCTAATTATTGACCAAACAAACACATTTCCACCTGATGAATTTAATTGTGTTGGTTCACCCTGACAAATCGTGATATCTTGACCTGCATAAGTACTTGATATAACAGAAACTCCAATAGCAGCAGAAGTTGTACCCATAATAGGACAGGCATTATCGTTAACATTAACACTTATAGTGCTAAAAGGATTGGAACCAGGTAAAACTACGAAACAGAATGTGGCGGTAGCAGGTGAAAAATAACTATTCTGGACTAGTGAAGCTCCTGGAAAAAGCTGTGCAATATTGGAATTAATGTAAATTGAATCAGTAGGATTATTGTCTAAAAATTCTAATTCAAAACATACACTATCTCCTTCACAGGTCTGAATATCAAAAGGTCCTGTTTGAATTGCAGTTCCTGTAAAATTTAATAACCCTGTGGTTGGTGCAGATGGAGAAATATTGGTGCAAGTAATAATTTCAAACTGAAAATCTTGCATTACACTACCTACTAAATTACCATTTGCATCATATTCTTGAATTAAAACTACAACAACAAAATTTCCTTGAATAGTAGGGGTAAAAGTGATTTCTCCAGTATTTGGATTAATATTAATACCATTAATTGGACTTGATCCAGAATATCCTCCCTGATACGGAACAGGTAGACCAGGATCGTCTAAAGCACTGACTAAAGAATAAACAAGTGAATCACCATCTGGCTCATAAACACCAAAGTTATATACCACAGGTTGGTTTAGGCAATTATATGGAATGGGAGAAGCAGTTATTATTGGGGAACTATTACAAGATGCGGTATTACTATTTAAAACAGTTTCAAAATAATAATCATTTCCTGTCCCAACTAAGTTTTGAGATGCATTTCTACAACAATCATCATAGGAAAAAATCCAACTATCACACGGCCCAGGAAGTGTTATGGTATCTCTCCATATGTGCATATAAACTCCTGGAAAACCTCCACCATTACACTCACTTTGACCTAACATTGGAAGACACAGCTGGGAAATTTCTTGCTGATAAGTCACTATTGGCAAACTGATATTAGTTGAAAAAGTAAGACCACAAGTGTTGGTTACACTAATAGATTCAGGCATGTTTCCAATGAATGCTGTTCCACAATCTTCAAAAACAGTAAGAGTAACAACATAAGTGTTGGGACCTATACATTCATATGTAATATTTCCGCCAGGAACATGAGAAGCTTTAATACTCGTAAAACACACAAGTAATAAAAATGAAGAAAATATATATTTCAAAAACTTAATCATGCTATAAATTTAAGGAAAGAATTATATAAATAAAATATCATTTGATAATAAATATTAAATGTAAGTTTTATGTATAGGTAAAATATTAATATAATTTACGCGAATTTCATGCAAAAGGTTGGGTTTATTTAAAAAAAATAAATCAGTAGCAGAAGATGAATCTAAACTATTTAATGATCATAGAAGTTTTAAAGAAAAAGTTGAGCTATTTACTTGTTTTTTTCTGATGCTTAGCTAATTCTTTACCAACAAATGTTCCTTCAATAATTTGTTGTTGAAAATCCTTCATTCCTCCTGGTGTATGTGGAACCATAACTGTATTATTATTTTCATTAGCTCCAATAGCTGTTAGTGTATCGAAATATTGGGTCATCAATACAAATTGCATGATTTCTTGAGGATCTACATCTTGTAAAGCTTTTTGAAAATCTTCAACTGATTCTTTAAAGCCTCTTACAATTTCTAGTCGCTGTGCGGCGATACCCTCACCAGAAAGTCTTTTAGAATCTGCTTCTGCTTCTGCTTTTTTAACAATCTTAATTTTTTCAGCTTCTGCTTCTTGGATAGCAGCTTCTTTATCTCTAGTAGCAGCATTAATTTTGTTCATAGAAGCTTTTACTAATTCATCAGGGTTAATATCGGTAATTAGAGTTTTAACAATTTTATAACCATACTGTTCCATTTGTTGAGAAATATTATCTCTTACAGCCAATGCAATATCGTCTTTTTTACTAAATACATCATCTAGTCCTAATTTTGGGACTTCTGCCCTTACCTCATCAAAAATATAAGATGCAATTTGATCGTGGGGATCATCTAATTCATAAAAAGCTTCATAGACTTTATCTTTTATAACTCTGTATTGAACAGAGATTTTTAAAATTACAAATACATCATCTAAGGTTTTTGTTTCAACATCAACATCTAACTGCTGAATTCTTAAATTCTCTTTGGAAGCAATGGTTTCAATGAAAGGGATTTTAAATTTTAATCCAGGAAGAGATATTCTGTTAAATTTACCAAGTCTTTGAATAACCCAAGATTGTCTTTCTGGAATAATCATTATAGACTTTAACAATAGAAAAATTGCTATACTATATAAAAAAAGATTAAAATATATCATACTCTAAATATAGAGATAATAAATTAAAAAAAAAGAATTAAAGATTAATTACATCATTAGAAATTTTTCTATAGTCTTCTACCATACCAAAATTGACTGAATCAATATTTATATTAGCTTCTTTAGTTACTCNTCCCAATAAAAATGAATCTACGTTACTGGNTTTAATTTCACTTTCAAATAACTNNAGTTGTTCNTTTGAAACCGTTACTACTACTCTNCCTTGAGATTCTCCAAACAAAAAAGAGTCTTTTCTAATATNACTTTTAGAATTTATTTTACANCCTAAATTTGAACTCATAGCCATTTCTACAATAGAAATAAATAATCCTCCGTCAGCACAATCATGAGCAGCATTAATCAATTTTTTATTTATCAAGTTTTTAATACATTGATGGAGTTCATATTCTTCATCTATATCAAAATAAGGTGCTGGCGACTCNANTATATTGTGGTACTTAACAAGATATTCAGATGAAGAAATATCATTAACGATCTTACCTATTAAGAAAATATGGTCATTTACTGACTTAAAATTTAAACTCATTATATCTCTTACATCTTCTAACAATCCAATCATACCAATAGTAGGGGTTGGAAAAACAGGAACTTCTTTTCCAGCAACAATTGATTGATTATAAAAACTGACATTACCACCTGTTACTGGAGTTGAGAATTTTTCACACGCCTTGGACATTCCTTTTATAGCTCCAACAAACTGCCAATACGATTCTGGGTGATAAGGATTTCCAAAGTTTAAACAATTAGTAATAGCAGATGGATTCCCTCCAGAAACAACAATATTTCTTGCGGCTTCTGAAACGGCTATGGCAGTTCCTTTTTCAGGATCTGCATGTACATATCTAGAGTTACAATCAACAGACATAGCAATNCCTTTATGGGTGCCTTTGACTAATGCAACTCCAGCGTCTGAAGGATGATTAGTTGATACATTGTTGGTTCCTACCATACTGTCGTACTGTTCATAAACCCACTTTTTGGAAGCAATATTTGGCTGACTGAAGAGAAAATGTCCAACTTCTACTAAATTATTAGGAACAGAAATTTTATCAATATTAAATTCCTTATACTTTTTGAAATATGCAGGTTCTTTATATTCTCTTTCGTATACTGGAGCTCCCCCTCCTAAAACAAGTGATGATGGAGGGACACTGGCTACACACAACCCATTTTGAAAAAAATCTAAACTATCTCCATCAGTTACTTCTCCAATTAATTCACAATTTAAATCCCATTTATCAAATATTTTTTTGACAACAGATTCTTTGCCTTTTTCAACAACTACTAACATTCTTTCTTGAGATTCAGAAAGTAAAATTTCCCAATCTTTCATATTAGACTGTCTAGTTGGAACTTTATCTAAATCAATTCTCATACCAACATTACCTGCTGCACTCATTTCAGATGTGGAACAAGTAATCCCAGCAGCACCCATATCTTGCATACCCACAACTGCATCTGTTTTAGCTAATTCNAGAGAAGCTTCTAATAATAATTTTTCCTGAAAAGGATCTCCAACCTGTACAGCTGGTANATCATCCATTGAATCTTCTGTAATATCTTTTGAAGCAAAAGCTGCACCATGAATTCCNTCTTTACCTGTTGAAGATCCCACAATGAATACTGGATTTCCGGGACCTGAAGCTGTTGCCGAAATTAAATTATCAACACTCATAATTCCAGCCGAAAAAGCATTTACAAGAGGGTTTTGATCATAACTTTCATCAAAAAAAACTTCTCCAGAAAGGACAGGAATGCCAAAAGAGTTACCATAATTTCCAATTCCTTTAACAACTCCTTTTAATAGCCACTTAGTCCTTGGCTTATCATACTCACCAAATCTTAAAGAGTTCATTTGAGCTATGGGCCTTGCTCCCATAGTAAATATATCTCTATTTATACCACCAACTCCAGTTGCCGCTCCCTGATATGGTTCTAGTGCGCTCGGATGATTGTGAGACTCAATTTTAAAAGCACATGCTAACCCGTCTCCAATATCAACTAAACCAGCGTTTTCTTCACCNGCCTTTACCANCATATGAGGTCCATCTTTTGGAAGTTTTTTCAGCCAGTGAATAGAATTTTTATAAGAACAATGTTCTGACCACATAACAGAATATATACTTAACTCTGTAAAATTTGGTGTTCTTCCTAAAACTTCACATATATGATGAAATTCTTCTTTCTTTAACCCAAGTTCAATTGCTTGATCTATTTTGGCTGTTTTTGGAGGATTNTTTTTTNACATATTTAGAATATATTCAACAAAAATAATTAAAGATGTAAATGAAGTAATTAAAATTTTACTGATTTACTAACATTATATGAATGTTTTAAATTATTTTACTAGAATTAAAAAAGTTAAGTTCATTTGATTTCTATTTTATATATCGTATTGATTTTAATTTTATTGAAAAAAAATCTATTTTTCAATATTAAAGGAGTCAATAAATTAGAAATTATTGCTGCACTATTTATACAGTTAATTACTGGTATAGGACTTTATTTTGTTTACACCAAATATTATACTGAAAGGTATACTGCAGATATTTTTAAATACTATGATGATAGCTTGGTTTTATACGATGCATTTTTTTCTAATCCGGTAGATTTTTTTAAAATTATTTTAGGTCTTGATTTTGATAAAGAGTATTTTTTAANTAACTATTTCACAGAAATGAATCATTGGGATACTAGTTATAAAAACTCCTTAATGAATGAGTCTAGATTAATAATTAAAATAAATGCTGTACTAAATATTATTGGATTTAAGAGCTATATATTTAACATGGTGACATTTGTGATTATTGCTTTTATAGGTAAATTTTTAATCATTAAAAGTATAATTCTAAAATTCAATTTAAATTATCCAAAAGTATTTTTCTGGTCTCTTACATTAATTCCAACTATAGCGCTATGGAGTTCAGGTATTTTAAAAGAACCATTGATCATTTTGTCCTTTGGATTAATTTTTCATTTAATAAGCGTCGAAAGAGCAGCTAGTTGGGTGAATTTATTACTATTAATTCTAGGTCTTGGAATTATTTTTAAAGTTAAATTTTATGTTTTTATTTGCTTATTTCCAGCACTAATTTCATATGTTATTTCAAGTAATTTTAAATTTAAACCCATTAAGGTTATTCCTTTAACATGTTTAATTCTATTTATTTTCATAGCATTATTATCAAATATTGAAGGTTCTTATAACCCACTAAATATTCTAGCTAATAAACAGAATGATTTTATAAGACTTGCAGAAATTTTTGATGCTGGTAGTAGTTTTAAGATGTTACCTATTCAGCCTAANTTAATTTCTTTAATTAAATCTATACCATATGGAATTATTAATGGTTTTTTTAGACCATTTCCTACTGATATTAATAAATTAATTCATGTTTTCCCATTAATTGAAAATCTTATAATTTATGTAATAATAGCTGTTTTAATTTATAAGTTAATTTCTTTAAAAGTGAAGCTTAGAATAGAAATGCAAAACATAATTTTTAACTCCATTTTCTTTGTTGTAATTCTATTTGTAATTACAGGAATTAGCACACCTGTTATCGGTGCTCTTGTAAGATACAAAGTTCCAGGATTAATTTTCATAATTATTACTATTAACCTACTTTATGATCTACTTAAAAAAAAATCATTCCAATAGACTAATTTTAATTTTTTTAATATTAGGTTTTAATTCTTGCAATAATAAAATTGAAGTTGATTTAATATCNCATAATGGAATAATCTATTCCCTAGATGATAANAATAATGTTTTTGAAGCTACTGCTTTTAAAAATGGTAAAATTATTGACATTGGAAAGACCCATCAAATTTTAAATAAATATCAATCAAAAAACAAACTCGATTTACAAGGCAAAATAGCTTATCCTGGTTTTATTGATGCTCATTGTCATTTTTTATATTATGGATTACAATTAGCTATGGTAGATTTATCCTCAGCAAATTCCTTTGAAGAAATTATTGAAATTTTAAAAAAAAACAATGATAAAAATGATGGAGATTGGCTTATTGGATATGGTTGGGATCAAAACCAATGGAAAGATAAAAATTGGCCCAATAATGAACTACTCAACAAAAATTTTAGCAATACAAATGTAGTCTTAAATAGAATAGATGGTCATGCCATAATGGTCAATGAAACAGCTATTAAAACTGCAAAAGTTCCCACAGACACTGTGGTCAGTGGAGGATATATTGAAAAAATAAATGGTAAAGTTACCGGCTTATTTATGGATAACGCTATGTCATTAATACTTGAAAAAATTCCAGAAGCTAACGAAGAACAAAAGAAAAAAGCATTGTTAAAAGCACAGCAAGATTGTATTTCTCTTGGACTAACCACTGTTGATATTGCTGGTTTAAATAGAAAGGATATTGAATTAATAAATAATTTACATAANACNGGAGAACTTAAAATCAAAGTTTATGCAATGCTTTCAGACAATAAGGAGAACTTCCATTACTTTATTGACAGTATTGGAAAACCCTTGAAAACTACAAAACTAAATGTTAGATCATTTAAATTCTTTGCAGATGGTTCTCTTGGATCAAGAGGAGCTTGTTTGTTAAAACCTTATTCGGACAAAAAAACAACTAATGGAATGCTTTTACAACAANAAGAATTATTTGAAAAAAAGTTAAAAAAAATAAAAGATTTTGGTTTCCAAGCTTGCACTCATGCAATTGGGGATTCAACTAATAGAACCATTTTAAAATCATACGGTGAAATTTTAAAAACTTCTAATGATTTTAGGTGGAGAATAGAGCATGTGCAGTGTATTAGCCCCGNAGACATACATCTTTTCAAAAAATATAATATTATTCCATCCGTTCAACCAACTCATGCTACATCAGATTTTAGNTGGGCATTGNTTAGGTTAGGAAAAAATCGATTAACTAATTGCTACAGGTATCAAACTCTTTTTGAGGAAAATCGANTTATTGCTTTAGGAACTGATTTTCCAGTAGAAGAAATCAACCCAATACATACTTTTTATGCTGCGGTTTTCCGAAAAAACAAAGATGGATTACCATTAAATGGATTTCAAAAAAATGAATCTTTAAATAGACTTGATGCCTTGAAGGGAATGACCATATGGCCCGCACTAGCAAACTTTGAAGAAAATGAAAAAGGAAGTTTGGAAATTAATAAATCAGCGGATATGATAGTTCTAGATAAAGACATTTTAGATGAAAATCAAAAGAAAATATTGAACACTAAAGTTCTTTACACCATTATTGATGGGGAAATTGTGTATCAAAATTAATTTATTATCTATCATAAGTGTTAAAGAAGTATTAAATAGTCTTGTAACCTACATCTTATAGAAGTATTTTTTTAAATTTGCAAAACTTTCATTTAGAGTATGTTGAATAACAAAGAAAAATTTTTAGGGGAAGGTCTTACTTATGATGATGTTCTTTTAGTGCCATCTTATTCTGAACATTTACCTAATGAAGTCAATTTAGGCTCGAAATTCACTAGGAATATTTCCATTAATACACCTATTATTTCTGCTGCTATGGACACCGTAACAGAACATGAATTAGCGATTTCAATTGCTCAGCAAGGTGGTATAGGAGTCATTCACAAAAACATGTCTATAAATAGACAATCTAGCGAAGTTAGAAAAGTTAAAAGGTCAGAAAGCGGAATGATTTTAGATCCAATAACTTTAAATGAAAATGCATTAATAGGAGATGCTCTAAGGTTAATGGCTGAAAATAAAATTGGTGGAATTCCTGTTGTTAATAAGTCTAAAGAATTAAGAGGAATTGTTACCAACCGAGACTTGAGATTTGAAAAAGAACTCAATAAAAAGATTTCAAAAGTGATGACTACTGAAAATTTAGTTACTGCTAACGAAAATGTTGACCTTAATAAAGCAGAAAACATTTTACAAAATCACAAAATTGAAAAACTTCCTGTTGTTGATCAAAACAATATATTAGTAGGTCTTATTACTTTTAAAGATATTATTAAAGTAAAGCAACATCCTAATAGTTGTAAAGATAAATTTGGTAGGCTAAGAGTTGCTGCTGCGGTTGGAGTATCTAAAGATACAATGGAAAGAATTAAAGCTTTAGTTAATTGCAGTGTTGATGCTGTCGTAATTGATACTGCACACGGACATTCAAAAGGAGTTATTAATTTACTTAAAAAAGTAAAAAAACAATATCCCGATTTAGATACTGTTGTTGGAAACATAGCCACAGGAGACGCTGCTCTTGACTTAGTAAGAGCTGGTGCAGATGCTGTTAAAGTTGGAATTGGCCCAGGATCTATTTGTACAACAAGAGTTATTGCTGGAGTTGGTTATCCTCAGTTATCAGCTATAATGAATGTATATCAAGCAATCAAAGATTCCAAAGTTCCAATTATTGCTGATGGAGGCATAAGATTTACTGGAGATATTTCAAAAGCTCTGGCAGCTGGAGCATCTAGTGTAATGATGGGGTCTATGTTTGCAGGAACTCAAGAATCACCAGGAGAAACTATTATTTTTGAAGGTAGGAAGTTTAAGTCATACAGAGGAATGGGATCTATTGAAGCTATGCAGCAAGGTTCAAAAGATAGATATTTTCAAGAAGATGAAAGTGATATTAAAAAATTAGTTCCTGAAGGTATCTCTGCAAGAGTTCCATTTAAGGGAACTTTGAAAGAAGTTATGCACCAATTAATCGGAGGACTTAGAGCTGGTATGGGCTATTGTGGGGCTAAAAACATTTCGAGCCTTAAAGATGCAAAATTTATTAAAATTACTCATTCAGGTATGATAGAAAGTCATCCTCACGATGTAACCATTACAAGAGAATCACCTAATTACAACCTAAGATAATTCAAATTTTATTTATGAGACAAGTTTCACTTTTTTTATTTCTGATATCCTTAAATATATATTTTGGTCAAGAAAAAGCAATTTTATCTATAGATAATGAACAAGTTCTCAAATCAGAATTTGAGCAAATATATTGGAAGAATAAAAAAGAAAAAATAGCTACTAAAGAAGACTTAGATGAGTATATTAAGCTTTTTGTAAACTTCAAATTAAAAGTCAAAGCTGCAGAAGAATTAGGATTAGATACAACTAAAAAATTCAAAGATGAATTAATTGGATATAGAGTTCAATTGGAAAAACCATATTTAATAGATACTTCTATAAATGAGGAATTAATTAATGAAGCCTACTATAGAACAATAAATGAAGTAAGCGCAAGTCATATTATGATTAAGTTAGGACCAAACCCCTCTGCAAATGATACGATGGCTGCATATAAAAAAATTGAATCTATTAGAAATAAAATAAATTCTGGAGTTGCAAGTTTTGAAGAGTTAGCTGAAGAAGTTTCAGAAGATCCCTCTGCTAAGTTTAATAAAGGAAATCTTGGTTTTTTCAATGCATTTAAAATGCTTTATTCATTTGAATGTGCAGCATATGAAACTCCTATTGGTAAAGTATCAAAACCCGTTAGAACAAGATATGGTTATCATTTAGTAAAACCTAATTCAATAAGAAAAGCAAAAGGTAAAATGCGAGCAAGTCATATTATGATTACCACTAGTCCTAGAGTAAAAGACAATGAGGCTTCAGAAACAAAAATAAATTCAATATTTAATGAACTGAAATTAAATAATAAAACATTTGAAGAATTAGCAGTTGAGTATTCTGAGGATAGAAAATCTGCTAAAAAAGGTGGAGAAATTGGATGGATTAGTTCTGCTGGAAACTTTTATCCTGAATTTGAAAAAGCTGTTTTTTCTTTAAAAAAAGATGGAGAATATTCCCAACCATTTAAAACTCCTAATGGATGGCATATAGTTAAAAGATTAGAGTTTGAACCAATTGGAGATTTGAGTGATCTGAAATACGAATTAAAAAATAAAATTCAGAAAGATTCAAGAGCTCAAAAAACCAAGTCCTCTTTTATTAATCAACTTAAAGTTGAGTATAATCTTAAGGAAAACTTTAATCAAAAATCCTTGCTATCAATTATCAGGAAGAAAAATATTAATAACGACAACATTAGTGAATTTCAAGAGATTAAAGAACTGAACTCTTATATTATAAGTTTTTCTGAAATTAATTTTTCAAATTGGGATTTTTTGAATTATTTATCCGGAACCAAAATGCTTGATAAATGTAAAAATGATGTAAAACTTTTAAATGATATGTATCAAAGATTTATCGATAATAAATTGATTGAGTATGAAAAAACTCAACTTGAAAGAAAACATCCAGACTTTAAAGCCTTAATGAAAGAATATAGAGATGGCATATTACTTTTTGAAATATCAGATCAAAATATTTGGACTAAGGCTATTAAAGATACCTCAGGTTTAAAAGAATTTTTCAATGACAACAGAAACAAATGGGAATACCCTAATAGAGTTAATGCCACTGTTTTTTCATCTTCTTCAAAAAAAATAATTAAAAAAGCTTATTCACTTAAGAAAAAAGGCAATATTAGTAATGACTCTATCATAACGATTTTGAACAAAGAAAACCCTTTGAATATTTCCTTTGAAAATAAGTTAATTGAGGACTTTAAAGTTTATAATTCTTCTTACGAAAATTTGGAAAAAGGAATCAATAATCCAACATTAAAAAATAACAAATGGTTTTTTATATATGCCAAAGAAAAACTAGACCAAAGACAAAAAGAATTAAAGGAAGCTGAAGGTATAATTGTTTCTGCTTATCAAAATTATTTGGAAGAATCTTGGATAAAAAGTTTAAAGAAAAAATATGCTATTAAAATTGATTATAATACTTTATATAGCATTAAAGAAAAACCTTAGTCCTTGAACATTTCAATTATTAGATCAATTTATTTTAGTTTTATTATACTGCTTTCAGTCAGTTGTAAGAATGAAAGTAAGGAATTAAAACTTGCAAGGTTTAATGATATCTTTTTATATAAATCAGAGTTAATCAATGAAATTCCAATAACATTAAATGAAAAAGACAGTGCTATTTTTGCAGATAATTATATTCATAAATGGCTTGTTGATCAAATGATAATGGAAAAATCAGAAGAAATGATTCCATTGAAATTTAATAATGTTGAAAAAAAAAATAAATAAATATAAACGTTCATTAATAACATATGAATTTGAGCAGTTCTACATCAACAAAAGACTAGACACTTCTATAAACAGTTTAGAAATTAATGACTATTACACTAGTCATTTAGATGACTTTGTATTAAATGATTATGTGGTTAAATGCATGTACATGAAAGTCCCAAAAAAATCAAAAATTCTAAAAGAAGTCAAAAAAAAATTACCATATCAAAAATGAGAAAATGGTAGATCAGATGATGAAGATTGGTCAGAAGGAAAATGTGAAATTTTATTACAACCCAGAAGAATGGATATTTTTCGATGATTTGCTTAAAGAGTTACCCATTTTAGAAAACTATTCTAAAGTTGAATTTATTAAGAAAAAGAAGAAGACCATAATCGAATATAATGATTACATATATTTTGTAAACATTTTTGATTACATCATTAAAAATGGAACTTCTCCGTTAAGTTTTGAAACTAATAAAATAAAGAGTATTATACTAAATCAACGATCTAGAGACTTAAGAAAAAAATTAAGATTGGATTTATATGATGATGGAATGAAGAATAATTACATTGAAAAATACAGATTATGAAAAAAATAGTTTTGTTCTTTTTATTAAATATAGTAGTTTTTGTAGGTCTTTGTCAGGAAGTTATCGATCAAGTAGTTGCCATTGTTGGAGAAAATCCCATCCTTTATTCAGAAATACAAGGACAGAAATTGCAATTACTTCAACAAGGGGTTGAACTTGAAGAAGATATAGATTGTTACTTGTTAGATGAGTTTATGACTCAACAACTTTTAATTCATCAGGCAGAAATTGACAGTATAGAAGTAACCGAAGATATGGTTAAGATAGAATTAGATCAAAGAATTCAATATTTTTCTGCTCAAGTTGGGGGGACTGAAGCATTGGAAGAGTTTTATGGAAAGTCAATTGAAGAAATAAAAGAGGAATTTTATGAACAAATTGAAGATAAAATGAAAGCTCAAAAAATGCAACAAGAAGTTACGGGTGGAGTTACCGCTTCCCCAAAAGAAGTGAGAAATTTTTTTTATAAGATCCCTTATGACAGTATCCCATTCATTAATAGCAAGGTAAAAATCTCTCAAATGGTAATTGCTCCTGAAATCAGTTATACCCAAAAAGAAGTAACTAAAAATAAGCTCCAAAAAATTAAAAATAGAATTAACGCAAATGAAATTTCTTTTTCTGTAGCTGCCGAATTTTATTCAAACGATCCTGGTTCTAAAACCAATGGAGGGAATTTCGGTTGGGTTGATAGAGGAGATTTTGTTCCTGAATTTGATGCAATTGCATATACTATACCATTAAATACAGTATCAGATGTATTTGAAAGTCCTTTTGGATTTCACATTTTAAAAATTGAAAAAAGAAGAGGCGAACAATATTATGGCTCACATATATTATTGAAAAATGAAATTAGCGAACAAGATCTTGCAGATTTAAAAGAAAAGTGTCTTTCAATTTCTGGAGAAATTAAAATGAAAAAAATAACTTGGGAAAAAGCTATTGAAAAAAATTCAACCAAAAATAATGATGGTCCTAGTGGGGTAATTTTTAATGAATCAACTGGAGATATGTATTGGGACATGCAAAATATAGATAAATCATTATTCATTGGTATAAATAATTTGGAAGTAGGGGAATATTCTGAACCTTTATACTATGAAGATCCTAAGGGGAATATTGGATACAGAATTTTAAAGTTAGAAGATAGAACCAAGCCCCACAAAGCTAATTTAGACGATGATTATGAATACATTCAGAAATTTGCTGTCAATGAAAAACAGATTAATCAAATGGATAAATGGGTAAATAAATCCGCTAAAAATACCTATATAAAAGTAGATGATATGTTTAGGAATTGTTCTAATATAAAAAAATGGAATTTAGATTACTAATATACCCCCCCAAATAAGTTTTTTTTTCGTTAAATAATAATGTTTCTCTTTATTATTAAAAATTAATGTTATTTTAACAAAACTTATGGGAGCGAACTATTTTTGTTTAAAATTTAGAAGAAAAAACTAAACAAAAGGAATAATTTACTATATTTATACCATAAAATTTTAAAATGAATATTTTACGAAATCTTTTTTACTTAATTATTTTTCTAATTTTTTGTGGTTTTTTCTACTCTAATAATCTTATTTCACAAGCAACTTACCATTATGTAGGAACTAATACCTTACAAAATACTAATTCATCTTATCCATCAATATATGGAAATTGGTTTAGAGGAGTGAAAAATCAAATGCTTATTAGAGCCAGTGAACTTCAAGCAGCTGGTATTTCTGCAGGAAACATTACGGGTTTAGCTTTTGACATTGTTACTCCGTCTGGAGGAAGCCTACAAAGTTTTCAAATTGACATCAAATCTACTACCCAAACTTCATTAAGTAGCTGGAGTAATAACAACCTTAATACCGTTTTCGGTCCTTCCACTTACACAGATCAAGCTGGATGGAATCAACATGATTTTTACAATCCATTTCTTTGGGACGGAACTTCGAACATTGTCATACAAACATGCTTTTATAGTAATGGCTGGGCCCAAAATTCTATAATGAATATGTCTAATTATTCTTACAATACATTATTGTATAGAAGAAGAGACAATTCATCTCCATGTACATCCAATTGGATTAATGGAGTTGAGTCAGATAGACCTAATATAAGGTTTTCTTGGGTTGACCCTAGCAGTCCTCCAATTACTAATTTCTCCTCCAATACAACTTCAACTTGTAGTGGAGCTGTTAGCTTTTTCGATCAATCTACTAACACTCCAACTTCTTGGCTTTGGAACTTTGGTGATGGTAATTCATCTACTTTACAAAATCCAACTCACACATATACTAACTCAGGATCTTTTACAGTAGAATTAATAACTTCTAACCCATTTGGGTCCGATACTATTACTTTCAATAATCTTATTCAAGTCAATCTTGTTAACACACCTCCTGTTGCGGCTTCTTGCACACCAACCACCGGTATTGCAGGGCTTTTAGGCAATTATGGTATCACAGAATTTAATTTTGGTAATTTATCTGTAGTTTCAGGGACCTCTTCTGAAGGTTACTCAGACTTCACGTGTGATTCATCATTATTTTACATTGGCCAGAGTTACAGTTTAAGAGCTATTCATTCTTCTCCAATACCTCAAAACTTTTTTGGATGGATAGACTATAATAATAATGGGATTTTTGAACCTGCAACTGAACAAATTGTTTCTAATTTATCAAGTGACTCAACCAATGCCATTGTATCTATACCACCTTTTGCAGTTCCAAATACTCCACTGAGATTGAGAATCATGTCAGATGCTTCATTTTCAGGGCAATTAGACCCATGTACCAATCCTGTCTATGGGCAAGCTGAAGATTATACCATTCATCTGGCTGTAAATACAAGTCCACCAGTATCGAATTTTGAAAGTAATTTAAATTTTTCTTGTGACGGAGTTGTAGAATTTACAGACTTATCAACCAATGTACCATATGCTTGGTATTGGGATTTTGGTGATGGAAATTATTCACTTTTTCAAAATCCTGTTCACACTTACATTAATAACGGTATTTATGATGTTACACTTATTTCTAGTAACGCATATGGAACTGATACCATTACATTTCCACAATATATTGAAGTAGACTCTACCAATTTACTTTCTCCGGTAGCTTATAATCCCAATACACTAAGTTACTGCTGTGATTATGGAATATCAAGAGTTCAAATTGCAAACATAAACAACCCTTCTCTTGATGGTATTGTTGGGTACGAGGATTTTTCTTGTCTAGAGCAAGCTTTTGTTGAAGCTGGGACAAATTATGCACTAAGAGTTTTCACAAGTGGTAATAATCCACAAGATACTAGAGCTTGGATAGATTATAATAATGATGGAGTTTTCTCAGCTAATGAAAAGGTTATGGAGAAAATAAACGAAATTAATCCTGTTTCTATCATTCAGATTCCATCTAACATAGTGGTTAACACGGCAGTAAGATTAAGAATTTCTAGTGACGAAGTTGGAAATAGTAATGGGCCACTTAATGATGTTTATAGAGGCCAAGTTGAAGATTATGCCATTATAGTAGCTACTTGTCCTGAACCAAGTAATATTGTATTTGGTCAAATAACTAAAACTTCCATAGAACTAAATTGGGATGCTGGCGGTACAGAAGATTCCTGGAACTTAAGGTATGGTCCTGAAGGTTTTGGAGTATTTAGTGGACTTGGTACTACTATAGACAATATTTTTGTAAACAATTTCTTCGTTACTGGCTTAGATGAACTTACCAGCTACGACTTTTATGTTCAATCTATTTGCACTGGTAACACAAGTAATTGGATTGGTCCATTTAATGAAACTACACTCAACATAAAAGAAAATTTATCTAATAAAGTTTTCATTTACCCCAACCCTAATGATAAAATTTTTAATATTCAAAGTTCAGCCAACATGAATACAATTGAAATTTTAGATATTTTAGGAAATTCCATTCAGACTATATATACTCAATCAGCTTCCATACAAATCAATATTAAGGATAAACCATCAGGAATTTACTTTCTAAAAATAAATTTCATAAATGATAATTCTGTTATAAAAAGAATTATTTGTAATTAAATTTTAATATGATCAGAATACTTTTAATATTTATTATTAATACCTTTTTATTAGGCAACTTCTATGCTACCCACCTTGTAGGGGGTAATTTAGCTTATGAATTCGTTGGGATTCAACCTAATGGTGACTTTCGTTATACTTTAAAATTAAATTATTATTTTGATTGCGGATCTAATTCCAATTGGCAACCTCCAAGCATTCCTACAAACATGTCCGTAGGTGTCTATGCACATAATGACCCAACAGATATATATCCTACTACATCAGGAAGTTATCCTAAATATGGAAGTTCAGATGTAGATATGGTTTACAACTCTACTGTTCAACAATATTTTGAGGTAACTCCCAATAATCCCAGCGGGTGTACAGTTGGAACTTCAACATGTGTTTACACAGTATTATATACTGGTCAGGTTGATTTGTCACCTACCAACCCTACCACTGGTTTACCTGTTATTGGTGGATATTTTTTAATACATGAGGCTTGTTGCAGAAATGGTGGTGGAAATGGTATAGATAATATTCAGTCACCAGGAAGTGCAGGCATGGCTTTCTACTCCTATATTCCTCCATATGGTTATGAAAATAACAGTCCAGTTTTCACAGATAATCCTGTTCCTTTTATTTGCTCTGGTGATACCACAACATTTTTGAATACAGCCATTGATCCTGATGGAGATGAACTTATTTTTAGTTTTATGGCTCCTCTAGATGGTAATCATGCTGGTGGCTGGGGTGGTGCTAATAATATAGGAAATGGCGGGGCTGGTCCTGGAGGAAGTTTGAATTGGTACCCAAATACCTATCCTTGGCCTATCGAGGAAGTAACTTATGCTGGTGGTTACTCCTATCAACAACCTTTCGGACCCACTGGATATTATTACATATCTGCATCAAATGGTTTAACAAAGTATAAATCCAATAATCAAGGGAAATATGTTGTTGGATTAATCATAAAAGAGTATAGAAATGGTACATTAATAGGTATATCAACGAGAGAAGTACAACTTAATGTTATTGCTTGCCCACCCAATGATGCTCCGTCCTTAAGTCCTAATATAAATCCTCAAGGAGGAACAGATTCTACAGTGTATTTTATGGAAGAGGGTGAGAATTTATGTTTTGATATATCTTTCTTTGACCCTGATACACCTGCTGATAGTCTTGCCCTTAACGTAAATGGTCAAATTTTTGACTCCTCTTTTACTAATCCACCTGCAACAGTTGGTGGTTATTTTGACACTTTATATAGTGATCCGTTAAATGGTGTTGATACCGTTGCAACTACTTTTTGTTGGAACACAGATTGTGGACAAGCTCAAAACTTACCCTATGTACTATCAGCATCTGTTTCTGACCGAGGATGTCCTCCCAAAACAACAAGTGTTGTTTATGAAGTTACTGTTAGTAAAACTGCTCCTCCCGCTAATATTTATGGATCCCTTATAGAATGTCAAAATGCTGAAACCGTTTATACAACTGATGATAACCCTGCTATTTCCGGATATACTTGGGAGGTTTCTGCAAATGGTATTATAACACAAGATTATGGTGATAGTGTTAAAATATTTTGGACTGCACCTGGAACTGGTACAGTATTTCTAAAAGCCATTAACCAATATGGATGTGAATCTGACCCAATTTCAATGAATACAACTGTAACACCTGGTCCAACTGTTGATGCGGGAAATGATGTTAGCATTTGTTTAGGTGATAGTGTTCTTCTTTCTGGGACAACAAATTCATTACCAGG
>NYYE01000027.1 GCA_002686655.1 Crocinitomicaceae bacterium
ATATTTTAGTTATTGATACAACATTCCAAGACAGTGTGAGTTGTAATGGATTATTAGATGGATATGCTGCTATTGGTAATATTTCAGGTGGTAATGGAGGCCTTACCTACTCTTGGGATGCAACAGCAGGTAGTCAAACAACGGATACAGCGACCAATTTAGCTGCTGGAACCTATACAGTAACTATTACAGATGCAAAAGGGTGTTCTAAAGATACTACAATATCAGTGTTGCAACCAGATTCACTTTTAATTATTGTTACCAGTCAAGACAGTGTAAGCTGTAGTGGACTAGCTGATGGGTCGGCTTCTGTTGACAGTATTAGTGGTGGAAATGGTAATTATTCTTATTTGTGGGATGCAACGGCTAACAATCAAACCACTACTTTGGCATCAAACTTAGCTATTGGGACTTACAGAGTTCTAGTGTCAGATATGAATAATTGTATTGATAGTGCTGATGTAACAGTCTTTGAACCTAACGCTTTAACAATTTACACTTCAAATGATAGCGTGAGTTGTAATGGATTATCAGATGGATCAGCAATAGTTGACAGTGTTACCGGAGGAAATGGAGTTTATTTTTATTTGTGGGATGCAACTGCTAACAATCAAATAACTGATACGGCATCAAGTTTAATTGCTGGCACTTATTTAGTTACTGTAACCGATCAAAATGGTTGTAGTTTGGATAGCAGTGTAACTGTATCTCAACCTGATTCTTTAATAGTAGACACTTTAAGCGTTTTAAACCCTTATTGCTCGTCTTCTAATGATGGAAGTATAACATTGAATATCAATGGCGGAACCCAACCAATTTCTTCAAATTGGACTAATATTTTAGGAACTTATTCATCAACAGATCAAGATATTGATAGTCTTTTTGTAGGATCTTATATTATTAATGTTTCTGATTATAACGGATGTAACTCAACTGATACTATTACACTAACTCCAAATGTTGAAATTATTGTAAATGCTGGTAATGATACTTTAGTCTGCTTTGGTGATAGCTTAACACTATTTGGTGCTAGTACAGGAACTACAAATCCTACTTTGTCGTGGGATATATTCAACCCAATAACTAGTACAGATTCAAGTATTTCTACTGGGTCTTCCCAAGTAAATATATCTTCTTTTACTCAAGATTCAGCTCAAATATATAGTTTCATCTATACTGTAGAAGAACAATCTTGTACTGTCAAAGACTCCGTTCTTGTAACGGTTGTTTCACTTCCAATAGTTGATGCTGGACTTGATGTAACTCTAGGCTTTAATGATCCTCATGTTTTAGGTGGAAATCCAACAGGGCCTACAGGTGCTTCATACTCATGGACTCCAATTACTAACTTTACTTTTGAATCAGATTCAATATTAGAAAATCCTGGTATTGACGTATTATCAAGCGTGACTTATACGGTTTTTGTAACAGATACTAATGGTTGTATTAGTTCAGATCAAGTAGTTGTAAGTTTAATTCCAAATATAATTGTCCCTTCAGGGTTCTCACCTAACGGAGATGGTATTAATGATACTTGGGAAATACAAAATTTAGAGGCATTTGAAAATACGACTGTAAGAGTATACAATAGGTGGGGAACTTTAGTTTATGATTATGATGAATCAAATGAAAATTGGACTGGAGGAGGAAGCTCCAATGAAATGATACCTGTTGGAACCTATTACTTTATTATAGAATTTGATAACTATGATGGAGAAAGAGGAAATATAACTGGACCAATCACTATAATTAGGTAATGAAAAGAGCATTTAAACATATTATTATTTTAATTGGACTTTTTACGCTAGGGGTTAATGAATTAAGAGCTCAGCAAATTCCAGTTTACAGTCAATTTTTCATGAACAAGTATACCCAAAACCCTGCTTTTGCAGGAATGGACCATGTTTATGATGTAACATCTAACCATAGATATCAGTGGGTTGGTATTCAAGACTATCCAAGGACTTATACACTCAGTATTAATGGGCCAACAAAGGATTTGAAAAATGGATTAGGAGCATTTATTTATACTGATAATGTCGGGCCAACTAGAAGAACGGGAGCTCAAGCATCTTATGCATACCATATGAATGTAACTGAAGATATTGAAGTTTCATTATCTCTTAGTGCAGGACTTATAGAATGGAAAATTGATGGAAATCAACTCACATTTAATAATCCAAATGAACCTGCATCATCCGGAAATGTCATGAGATCTCTTATGCCAGATGCCAAATTCGGATTTTTGTTCTATAATGATAAGTGGCATTTTGGAGGAGCTGCACCTAATTTATTACAGAACAAAATTAAATTTAGTGATATTCAAGAGCCTAATGCTGGAAATAAGTTAGAAGACCACTATTTTATCCATGGTGGATATGACTTTATACTTCCCTATGATTTAGTTGCTGACCCATATATATTAATGAGATATGTTTCTAATGTTCCTTTACAATTAGAAGTGGGATCAACTGTAACTTGGAAAAGTATGGCTTGGGCAGGATTCTCTTACAGAAATGGAGATGCTTTATCTATGTTACTTGGATATACTTACCAAGACTATATATCTTTTGGATACTCGTATGATTTTACCACTTCTAACCTAAGCACTTATTCAGGTGGCTCTCATGAATTATTATTTAGAATTCTTTTTAAAAGATCAAAAAAGGTAAAAGAGACTTCCAATCAAGATAAAAGATTGTAAAATCACTTTAATCTTAAAATTAGCATCTTACACTCATACAATTCAAATTGTAAAAAAGTTAGAATTATTTTTCTTATTTTTTTCAAATTAACAATTTTTAATTCCTATCATTTTTCTTGATTGATATCATTATTTTACTTTGTTATTTAATGTTTTTTTAACATTAATGTGAGAAAAAAATAACATGAATAGCATCAATTTTTTGTTTAATATTGAGGCTTTAAAATAATTTAAATGAATGTAGTTTTACTTTTTTGGTTGTTGTTTTCTATGAGCCTAATAGGATATTTCTTTAATCTTAGAAAGAATTTTATAAATAAAAAATCAAATAACGCTCTTTCTAAATTTAGAAAACTTTAAAGCGTTAAATTCATTTTATAGTTTCCTCTTATATATTTTTTAGAATCAAGAGGAACTTCAACAAATCCAAAATTTAAATAAAGTTTTTTAGCTGCCTCTAGTTTGCTATTAGAGATTAAGAAAACCTCTCTATTGTTGTTTTTTTTAGCATAACTAATACAACTATTCATAAGAATTTTAGAAACTCCTTTTCCTCTAAAATTTTTATGAACTGTCATTTTTGCAAGCTCAATTTTATTTCCCGGAAATGGAATCATGGCAGCTGTTCCAATTACTATATTTTGTTTGACTGCAAAAAAGATCTCACCACCTTTATCAATGATGGCATTTTTTGGATAAAGTAAATCTTTTAAATCTGATTTTTCTAACTCCCAAAATTCTTCAATCCAAGCTTTATTAAGTTCATAGAATGATTGATTATATGTAGAATTATAAGGGCAAATTTTTAAATCATTCATTAGCTTTAATTTTAAATGGATTTCTTTGTAGCCAGCTTTTAGGGGATAGATTCTTTGCAATGGGGTAAAAAAGTAATCTTAAAATTTTATTAGAAATATATATAGCACTTTTTGATTTGATAGGAATTGCTCCAATTGTACTTTTAAATTCTGCTGCAGTTCTACCATAGATTATTTTTGTTACTTTTTTATCAATACCATGCTTAATAGAATCATATAATATTCTATTATATAAACTGTATTTTTTATTCTGAAAGTAATTAAGTCCAATAAAGTACGAGTATAAATTTTTCTCATTGCAAAATTCGGAAGAGAAAGCAACTATTTCGTCATTATTAAAATAACCATATAATGAAAATTCAATATCTGAATATTTAGCAAAGTTTAGGTAGCTATTTATATCAAGTGGCGGACCCGAAAAAGATGATTTTTGGTGAACATTATTGTAAAGAGTTTGAAGTTTTGGAATTAATTCCTCTATCTCATTTATATTTAATTTTTTAACAGCAAGAGAGCTACTGTCTTTTAGAACTTTTCTAACCCTTTTTTTATATTTAGATTGAATTGAATCACAGTAGTCTTGAAAAGAATTCCATTGAGTATCTATAGTTAATACCATATCTGGATCAATTTCAAAAATGGGAGACATCTCCTCATATTTACCATCTTTCAGTGAAGTCAAAAAATGATCCGGCAGCAAGAAAAAATTAGTTTTATATATTTCCTTGAGATGTTCTAAAAGTAATTTAAAGTCAATTTCATTTATTTTCTCTTTTTCAAAATAGTTGGAGGATATATTAGAAAAATGAGAATTTCCAAAACAGAAAAATTGAAAATTGATAGTTTTGAGAAATAGTTTTTTAATACTAAATCGACCTACCTTAAAATAATTAGCAATTTTAGCACCTTGAATTTTAATTAAATGACCATAAATTAGCCCATTATCAAAGCTAATATAGAATGGAATTATATCCTTAGAACTATAGCTTTTTTCAAAAATTTCAAGAAAATCAGATTTTAAAAATGCATTTTCTTTTTTTAATTCTAGGTTCCATTTTGTTTCATCTAAATCTTTTACAGAATGAGCTATTTTAAAAGGCATACTCAATTGAAAAAATCACTATTAAAGTTGATTAAATATAATTTCTTTGAAGCTCGAGTTATGGCAGTATATAGCCATCTTAAAAAACTTAAGTCTAACATTTCTTTTTTGAAATACCCTAAGTCTACAAATACATTTTCCCATTGTCCACCCTGTGATTTATGGCATGTTATGGAGTAAGAGAACTTTACTTGTAAAGCATTTACATATTTATTTTCTTTAATTTTCTTTTTAGCATCAGCTCCCTTATATTCTTTACTTATTTCTTGATATAACTTTTGATATTCCTCATAAGGAAGAGATGAGGTCTCTAATTTTATAGTATCTAACATAACCAAAACATCCAATTCCTTTTGCTCGCTAAAGTCTACTAACCTGATGGTAATATGAGCAAATTTAAAGCCATATTTATTATTGATTTTATTGACGCTTAGCACTTCAATAATATCACCATTTGCGATTAATTCTGATTTGTTTTTATCCCCTAACCAGAAATAATTATTTCTTACAACCATTAATAAATCACCTGTCGAAATTTCTTCTTCTAAATATCTTATTCTGCTTCGAATTTGTTGATTATATATGTTGGCTCGTTTATTTGACCTACAAAGAACAATGGTATTAGTCAACCCACTTTTGTTATAGTTATCCTCTAATCTTTCCTGAAGCTCATCTCCAGATTCAATTCTAATAACATCTTCATTAACAATAAAGTTGGGTAAATTAAAATGGTGATCGGTTATTTGTTTTCTAAGAGATGTAGCATTCAATAGAATAGTTGATGATTTTTCCTGTCTAACTACCTCAGAAAGACTAAAAGACAGTATTTCTTTAGAGTAGTTTTGATATAGAAAATCTTCGTTTAATGCTGGGCTAATTTCTAAATTTACTGGAGGTAATTGTGCGGTATCTCCAATAAGAATTAACTTACATCCAATTCCATCATAAACATATTGGATTAAATCATCTAATAGAGACCTGTTTCCAAAACCTTTATCAGAAGATTCTGGTATCATAGATGCTTCATCTACGATAAATATGGTATTTGTATGAGTATTTTCTTTTAGTTTAATGTAAGTATTGCCGTTTTTATTGGAGTTAATCCAATAAATCTTTCTGTGAATGGTTGAGGCACTTTTCTTTGAATATTTAGATAGAACTTTAGCAGCTCTTCCAGTTGGCGCAAGAAGTGATGGTTTTTTATTTACAGAAGACAAACTATTGACTAATGCAGAAATTAAACTTGTTTTTCCAGTCCCAGCATACCCTTTTAGAAGAAATATATTTCTTGTGCTAATAGATAGAATATAATCAGATAAATGCTGAGTTATTTTTCTCTGCTCTTCTGTAAAGGAAAATTCAAAATTAGATTTAATTTTTTCTTGAAATATTTTTGTGTTCAAAGTAAATGGAATTATTCCTTTTTTAATGGCTATATATTTCTAATGTAATTTCCATAAGGGTCTTGTATTTGCACTCCGTCATTGTGCTGAACCTTACTTAATTTTTTAAACTGAACTAACCCCCAAAGTACAAACTCTTTTAAAAATGCAATATCTTCTTTATCAATATTGGGGTGGTATTTTATAATTAAATCATTAAGTGGGGATATTAGCATAAGTCTTTTTTGGTATTCTTTGTCTAATATTCCATTTAAAATTTCAAAACCAGATTCGTTAAAAAACCATGAAAGAATTTCTTCATAAGGATTAGTCACTCCCTGCTTTTCTAGTTTTTCAATTTTTGGAAAATATTTAACAAAAAGTGTTTTGATAGCATTGTCAATTAAATGATTAGCCACAAATGCGGCACCCTCTTGTTCTCCTTCATAGACTAATTCCACTTTTCCTGTGATAGCAGGAATTATACTAGAAAAATCTGATAATCTTAAGGTAGTTTTTTGTTCATTATTTTTTAGTAGTCTTTGTTCAGCACTACTTAAAAGATTTTCTAAAGCAGAGATGCTTAATCTTGCACTAACACCACTTTTTTCATCAACATACTCACTATTTCTTGCCTCAAAACTAATTTGTTCAAGCAACTCCTTAGCCAATTCTGGAATATGAATATTATTTTTTTGAGTACTTGCAGAAGCTATTTCTTGAAACGTTATTTTTTTCGCAGTTTCTAAATCTTTTGGATAATGCGTTAAAATTTGTGACCCTATTCTATCTTTTAAAGGGGTTACAATACTTCCTCTATTAGTATAATCTTCAGGGTTTGCTGTAAAAATAAATTGAATATCTAGATTAAGTCTTAATTTAAAACCTCTAATTTGAATATCTCCTTCTTGTAAAATATTAAATAAAGAAACTTGAATTCTGGCCTGAAGATCAGGAAGTTCGTTAATAACAAATATACAACGGTTAGCTCTTGGAATCATCCCATAGTGAATGACTCTATCATCTGCATAACTTAGTTTTAAATTAGCTGCCTTTATGGGGTCAATATCTCCAATTAAATCTGCCACTGTAACATCTGGAGTAGCTAGTTTTTCTGCAAATCGATCAGATCTATGTAACCAGGCAATAGGGGTCTTATTACCAAGCTTTTGAACTTTATCAATGGCGAATCTAGATAGCGGAGCTAAAGGATCGTCATAAATCTCAGAATCTTCAACATATGGTATAAATTCATCTAGCAAGTTGATTAGTAATCGTGCAATTTTTGTTTTTGCTTGGCCTCTTAAACCTAATAAATTGATATTATGTCTTGAAAGTATTGCTCGCTCTAGTTCTGGTATTACTGTTTCTTCATAACCATGTATCCCCTCAAATACATTTATATTATTTTGAATATTATGAATTAGATTTTCTCTTAGTTCGTCTTTAATCCCTTTTTGTTGGTAGTTTGATTTTTTTAGTTCTCCTAAATTTTTAATCTTTTTATAATTCATTTTATTCTTTTTCTTCTATTAGTTTCATAGTCTTCAAAAATCATTTCTCCAAGATTTTGTAATCCAGTATAAAAGGCTTTTCCTTTNTTAGNTTNGGTNAATTGNTTTACAAATTCCATAAGATACGGGTCTTGGGCAATCATAAAAGTTGTAATGGGAATATGTAATCTTCTTGCCTGCTGAGCCATGGCATAGCATTGATTAGTTATATAAGGATCTAATCCATTACTGTTTTTATAATAATTTCCATCTTTTTCTCTAATACAACTTGGTTTACCATCTGTTATCATAAAGATTTGTTTGTTGGTATTTCTTTTTCTTCGAAGCATNTCCATTGCTAAACTTAGTCCCTCAACAGTATTGGTATGGTACGGCCCTACTTTTAAATAGGGTAAATCTTTAATAGCTATAGGCCAGGCATCATTTCCGAAAACCATTATTTCAATACTGTCTTTTGGGTATCTAGTTTTTATAAATTCTGAAAGTGCCATAGCTACTTTTTTGGCAGGAGTAATTCTATCTTCTCCGTAAAGAATCATACTGTGGCTAATATCCACCATTAAGACCGTACTCATTTGACTTTTGTGGAAAGACTCTTCTAAAACTAAATCATCTTCACTAAGTGAAAACTTATTTATCCCATGATTTATCTGTGCATTTTTCAATGATTCAGTAATAGATATTTTTTCAATGGAATCTCCAAATTGGTATGCCCTGAAATCACCTGTGTGTTCATCTCCAACTCCTTGCTTATTGCTTTTGTGATTGCCTATGCCATTTCTTTTAATTTTACCAAATATTTGATTNAGCGCTTGTTGTCTAATGGCTTGTTCTGTTTTAGCTGTTAAAGCAATATTGCCATTTCCATCACCATCTATTTCTTCACGTATGTATCCTTTTTCTTTTAGCTCTTCAATAAANTCTTCAATGGNGTAATNGTCATTTGTAAGGTTATATTCTTTGTCAAGTTGCTTAAGCCAATCAATAGCTTCATCAAAATCACCTGAAGTATGGGTAATAAGTTCCTTAAATATGTCTAGAAGTCTATCAAAAGGAGATTGACTTTTAGGCTCAAATTTTTTAAATATAAACCCAGTTTTATTTTTTGATTTTGACATTTAATATAAATCTAAAACATATTAAATCTATATCATCAATTTTATGAATTTTTAAGGAAATTGTTTAAATAATTTTTAAAATATAAAAAACTTAAAAAAGAAAAAAAATTCATTTTTNATCGAAAAACACTTAAAAAAATATCAAAAAGTATCAAAAAACTTGAAAAAATAGGATTTTTTATAAAAAATGAAATTTACTAATAATATATAATTTTAAGAATTTCAGTAAACTATGGGTCTTTAATTATAATTCTCTAAATTCATAACATGAAAAAAATATTCTATTTAATATTTATAATTTTTATATACTCAGGAAGTTCCATTAAGGCTCAAGAAATTCAAAAAAAATTAGATTCTTTAATTAGCGTTTGGGATAATATTGAAATTGATGATACTTCAAGGTTTCAAGCCTTAAATGACTTTATTTGGGTTTTTAAAAGTATCAATTCTGATTCCGCATTTCATTATGTTGACTTAATGCTTAGTGAGGCTAGTCTAAAAGGATTTAAAAAATATATAGCACGTTCCTGGAGTCTCAGAGGAACAACTGAACAATATAATGAAAAGAAAAAGTTAATGTATTATCAGAAAGCCTTAGAGTTATATGAGGGTTATGGAGATTTGAGAGGTGTATGTAGTATGAATAATAATATTGCTTTATTATACAGAGATAATGGAATGAATGAAGAAGCATTAAAAATTTTTAGAGAAAATGTCATCCTTTCAAATCAATTAAAAAGCAAAGGGTTACTTGAAGTATCATATCAAAATATAGGCCATTCTTTAAATTATAAAAGAGAATATGATTCCGCAATATTTTATTATGATAAGTGTATTAAGCTATGTGATGAATTAAAAAAAGAAATGTTTATCAAACATAAATTCCATGCTTTGATGGGGATTGGAGATATTTACAATATTAGAGCTAACAATAATCAAGCTTTAGCTAATTATCAAAAATGTATTTTAATTGCAGAATCTTTAAATGACTATTCTGCATTAAGAAAAGTATATAAAGCAATTGGAAATCTTTATTTTGAAGATGAGAACTATAATTTATCATTAAAAAATTATCAAAAAGCAGAAAAATATGATCTTCAATACTCTGGTGGNTCAGATATAAATATTTTATTAATGCTATATAAAAATCATAGCAACCTCAATAATTTTAAAAATGCTTCTACTNTTGTGAAAAAATATTTCTTGATAAAAGACTCTCTTGATCAAATGAATTCTAATAAAGAACTTATTGAGCTTAAAATGGATAAAGAATTTTCTTTATTGAAAGAAATAGATAGCATAAAATACGCAAATGAAATTAACCTTAACCAAGCAGAAATTGCATCAGAAAAGCAGAGAAGAAATGGACTGATTATAATTATATTAATTGTCTTATTTTCTCTTGTATTTTTATATAGACAATTTATTCAAACACGAAAGCAAAAATTAGTAATTGAGAGTAAACAGAAAGAAATAAAAGATAGTATTTCTTATGCAAAGAAAATTCAAGATGCTATAATGACTTCAACAGTCTATATTGAAGATGTTTTACCAAAAAGTTTTATTTTTTTTCAACCTAAAGATGTAGTATCAGGAGATTTCTACTGGGTATATCAATCTTCCAATAATGATATTTATATCGCGGTTGCTGACTGCACTGGACATGGTGTCCCAGGTGCTTTTATGAGTATGATTGGGAATTCGCTATTAAATGAAATAATAATTGAAAAAAAAATTGAAAATACGGGAGAAATTTTAAATAACTTAAGAGATCAAATTATTAAATCTTTGAATCAAAATGAGAGCGTTACAGGGACCAAAGATGGAATGGATATGTCTTTATGTAAAATTAATATGGATAGTAAAACAGTTGAATTCTCTGGAGCATATAACTCTTTGATTCACGTTTCAAATGGAAAGCTTTCCAGCATCAAAGGTGATAATCAACCAGTTTCACTTCATTATGCAGAAAGTAAACCTTTCACTACAAAAATGATTAAGGCTAAAAAGGATGATATGTTTTATTTATATTCGGACGGATTTCAAGACCAGTTTGGAGGACTAAAGGATAAAAAGTTCATGTCTTTAAAGTTTAAAAATCTACTAAAAGAGATCAGTAGTCATTCATCTCAAGAGCAGTATATCGCCCTTAAAAAAGAGTTTAATGAATGGAAGGGTTCAAGAGAACAAATAGATGATGTATGTGTAATGGGACTAAGAATTTAAAATTTAATCATCTTGAAAAAAAACATTGTTAATCTTCTTATAATTTCTTCTCTTTTAACTTTATCATGTCAGCCAACTAAAAAAAGCTTCAAAAATGACAAATTAAACGTATTATTTATTATTGCAGACGACTTAAACTGTGATATAGGTGGTTATGGAAATAAAACAGTAAAAACACCCAACATAGATAGACTTATAAAAAATGGAATAGTCTTTGAAAATACACATTGTCAATACCCTCTTTGTGGCCCCTCAAGAGCTTCAATAATGACAGGAATGTATAGTGACCAAACAAAAATNACTCAAAACAATGTATATCTAAGAAATACTGTTCCAGATGTTATTACCATGGGCCAAAGGTTTAGACAACAAGGATACCAATCTGTAAGAATTGGGAAAATATTTCATTATGATAATCCCAGTGCAATTGGAACCTCAGGGACAGATGATATACATACTTGGGACCAAACAATTAATCCATACGGAAGAGATAAAGTAGAAGAATATAAAATAAATACTTTACTTANAAGAAGATATGGCGGTACTTTGAGCTGGTTAGCAGCTGATGGTAAAGACGAAGAGCAGACGGATGGAATTGGTGCTTCAGAGGCAATAAAACAACTTGAAAATTTTTCAAAGAATGGACAAAACTTCTTTTTAGCACTTGGGTTTTATAGACCTCACACTCCCTATGTTGCGCCAAAAAAATATTTCGATCTATATGAAAGAAATGAAATAGTCATTCCCAATAGTGGAGAGGAATATTTAGCTACCCTACCTTTACCAGCAGCAAAATCTATAAGAGCAAAAGAAGTACAATTAAATTTAGAGNAAGAATTAGCAAAAGAAATTAAAGAAGCTTATTATGCTACAACTTCTTTTGTAGATNNTCAATTAGGAAGAGTCTTAGAAAAACTAAAGCAATCTGGATTAGATAAAAATACCATTGTAGTATTTACTTCAGATCATGGATACCACTTGGGAGAGCATGGTCATTGGCAAAAGCAAACCCTTTTTGAAAATGCNACAAGAGTGCCCTTAATTTTTTCTATCCCATGGGGAAAAACTATGATTAAGAGAACCAATAGCCCAGTTGAACTTATAGATATATACCCAACCATCATGGACTTATTAGATATTACAATCCCAAAGCATGTAGTTGGAAAAAGTTTAAAGCCTTTAATGTTAAATAACACTTCAAATANTAGAAATAGTGCTCTAACAAAATGGCAAAATGGATATTCAATTAAAACAGAACAATATAGGATAACAAAATGGGGAGAAAATGGTGAGCTAGGATATGAACTATATAACCACTTAGAAGATCATCAAGAACTGAATAATCTTGCTAATGATACATCAAAGTTTATAATATTGGACTCATTAAAAAAAATAATTGATGATAGAATTAATGATGTAAATACAATCCCAGATGGAATAGGAAGACAATTTATAAACGTAAAAGCTCTAAATAAAGCCCCTAATTTAACTTTTGGTGATCTTTATAATGAAAAAGGCAAGAGAACCTATTTTAAAGAATAATTTTCTCATTTTCCCAATTAAAGTATATTTTATAATTTTATAATCAAATGCCATCTACTTTAAATACTGCTGTAGAAATAAGAAAAATTATTCCCAATAAAAAGGTTAGAGAACTTCACAAAGTTAGTGAATGGAAAGGAATATTATCTATATTTTTAGAATGGAGTTTAATTATTGCTTGCACCCTATTATCAGAAACTTATTTCTCTTGGTATTTATATCCTATCGTGGTGATTTTCCTTGGAGCTCGATATTTAGCTTTAGGATTAATTATGCACGAATCAGTACATAATTTAGTTTCTAAAAATAATTTTATAAATGACTGGCTAAGTGAGATTTTTTGTTCTTGGCCCATGCTAATTTCTATGAGATCTTATAGAATAAAGCATTTAGCCCATCATGCATGGCTCAATACAGATGATGACCCAGACTTTATTTCAAAAGCTGATGAAAACTGGCAATACCCTATGATGAAGTATAAATTTATCAGAATATTAATCACTCAACTTTCAGGTTTAGGGATATTTGAAACATTAAAAGTGATGTCTAGTTCTAAAATGAAGGTTAAAAAGCCTAGAACCCCTTTGTGGTATCATTTGATTCGAGTTTCTTTTTATATTATAATAGTTGGATTATTTCTATTTTTTAATAAGGGTATAATTTTAGTTTTATATTGGTTGATTCCCTTTTTTACTTGGACGCAAATAGCTAATAGATTAAGAAGAGTAGCGGAACACTCTGCAGTTGAGGGGAAAAGTCATGATTTACAGACAAGAACTACCAAGCATGGAATACTTGTAAGAATATTTCTTTCACCAAAATTTATCTCCTACCATAATGAACACCATATTTACCCTGGAATTCCATGTTACAATCTAAGAAAAGCTCATAGTGTTCTTAATGAAGATGAACTTGTCAGGAACAGTTTACACGTTTCTAACTCCTACTATGATGTATATAAGGAATGTATATTGGATTAATTCTACAAAAATTTTTTGAATCATAAGAATAGCCAAATGTGAACATTACTTAAAACAGGATTCTGCTCTTTAATTAATGATGCTTTAAACTGATTAGCATCTTTTTTTACACATTTGTGCGGAAAAAAATCATTCTTTTTTTCTGAAATTAATTTCATCTCATGCAACGTATCGAATATAAGTTATAACTGTTGGTCTTGTTTAGCTAAGTTCTTGTTTTTTAATAGTTTGCATAAACTAATGAATAACCTTTTAGCTAAAGAGTGAAACAATAATTGTATATAAATTAGCTCTAAAAACTTTTTTTGAAAGTTATTTATTATTTGTAGACTTACAATATGAAATTATTTAAAAAGAATCAAAGTAATAAAGAGAGAATAATTAGATTAATAGTTGGATTAACCTTCTGTATTCCTTTTTTTACTCATGGTTATACAATTTCTTATCTTCTTCTAGGAATCGGCAGCATTTTAATTTTTAATGCCATTTCTGGAGTTTGTATGATATATAAAATAATTGGATATTCCACCTGTAAGGTTAAATAAAGTCATTGATCAATTGATTTTGCATCAAAATATGCAATCTCATTTTCTAATGTAGTATAGTTTATTTCAATAGGGTTACAACAAATTTCACAATCTTCAATATAATTTTGGCCACTTATGGAAGTATCTATAAGCATTGAAATTTTGTCCCAGCAGTGAGGGCAAGTAAAAAAATACTCAGTCATTCATATCCTTTAACAACAAAATTTGTTTAGTCAAACGTTTTTTATACCTGCGCTGACGCTGGCTTGCCTTGGCTGAATTAGCTCTCCAATTTTCTCTCTTGTCTTTTACAAAATCATCCAGATCACTAGCTAGCTCAATATTTTCAGCATTTTTTTCGTAAGTTCTTAATGGCAATTAAAATTATTTTTTCTACGAAAGTATCAATAACTAAAGATGGTGTAAACTTTGTTCAATTCCATTTTTGAAATAGGCAATAGTGTTAAGTAAAATCAATTTTTAAATAAAAACCCAAATCCTATTTTCTTTAAAAACTTTTTCTCAAACTCCCAAAAAAATTTAAACTGACCAAATATAAAACCTGTTACCGGCAATGTCAATTGATAAATGGGGAATATGAGGGCTATTCTAATAGGCCAGTATATAAAAGGACTTAATAATTCTCTCTCTAATCCAACAAAATTTGTTACTGGCTTAGCTACCCAGGATGCAAAAGAGCCATTCACTGCAAAAGCTAAAAAAATCATTAGTAATTGGATGTTTGATTTTATTTTCCAACGTTTTTTTAGTTTTTCCATAACTACTTATCTTATGATATTACCAGGATTAATTTCCTTAGTTGGAGCCACAAAAGACAATTCCCCTTCTTCTGTCTCAGCCATTAGGATCATACCCTGAGATTCAACTCCCCTTATTTTTCTTGGAGTCAAGTTCAACAGCACACTGACTTTTTTACCAACAATATCTTCTGGCTTAAAATATTCCGCAATTCCTGAAACAACAGTTCTAACATCTATTCCTGTATCGACAGTTAACTTTAATAATTTATCAGCTTTTTCAACCTTTTCAGCTGCTTTTATTAAACCTACTCTAATATCCATTTTAGAGAATTCATCAAAAGTAATTTTTTCTTTCATAGGAGGGTATTTAGATTGTTTTCGACTAGAAGATTCTAGTTTTTCAATTTGCTTTTCAATTTTATCATCTTCAATTTTGGAAAATAATATATTAGGCTTATTAATTTGATGCCCTTCAGAAATTAAATTTTCGTTACCAGCGTTATCCCACTTCTTTAGATCTATATTCAATAAGCTAGCAAGTTCTTTAGATTTTTTAGGCATAAATGGTTCTAGTATGATAGTAAGATTAGCAGTAATCTGTAATGAAATATTCATTATAGTTTTAACTCTTTCAGGATTACTTTTAATTAATTTCCAGGGTTCTGTCTCTGCTAAATATTTATTTCCTAATCTAGCTAAGCTCATAGCCTTGGAAAGAGCATCTCTAAACCGGAATGCTCTAATGTCCATTTCAACTTGCTTAGGAATTTCTTTTAATTCTATTATCACTTTTTGATCAATGGTAATTAATCCTCCTAAAGATGGAGCTTTCCCATCGTAATACTTGTGTGTAAGTACTAAAGATCTGTTGACAAAATTGCCATATATTGAACAAAGTTCATTGTTGTTTCTTGCTTGAAAATCTTTCCAAGAAAAGTCACTGTCTTTATTTTCTGGAGCAATTGAGCAGAGAACATATCTAAGAACATCCTCTTGCCCATTAAAATCATTTAAATATTCATTGGCCCACACTGCCCAATTACGAGAAGTACTTAATTTCTGCCCTTCTAAATTTAAAAATTCATTAGCAGGAACATTTTTTGGAAGTATAAATCCATCTAACTGAGATAGAATAGCAGGGAATATAATGGTATGAAAAACAATATTGTCCTTAGCTAAAAAATGGACTAAATTGGTATCATCTCTTTTCCAGAAGTCTTCCCAGTTTTTTCCATTTTCAATGGCCCACTTTTTTGTAGCAGAGATATAGCCAATAGGAGCGTCAAACCATACATATAACACCTTTCCATCACCATCTTCTAAAGGAACTTTAACGCCCCAATCTAAATCTCTAGTAATAGCCCTTGGTTTTAAGCCAGCATTGATCCAACTCATACACTGACCAACAACTTGGTTTTTCCATTTTTTTACATCGTGAATAATTTCATCTTTATATTTCCCATCATATATCCATTCTTTCAACCACTTCTCATGTCTTTCTAGGGGGAGATACCAATGGGTAGTTTTTTTAAGTTCAGGGATTTTGCCACTTAAGGTAGATTTTGGGTTAATTAATTCGGTGGGACTTAGAGCACTTCCGCATTTTTCGCATTGATCTCCATATGCATTTTCAGCATTACATTTTGGACAGCCACCAGTAATATATCTATCTGCCAAAAATTGCTTGAACTCCGTATCATAGTATTGCTCAGATTCTTTTTTTATAAAACTACTTTTCCCATCCAGTTCTAAAAAAAGCTCTTGAGCAGTTTGATGATGGTGTTTATCTGAAGTGCGATCATAAATATCAAAGCTAATTCCTAGTTTTTCAAAAACTTCTTTGTTGCTTTTATGATAAATATCTACAATTTCTTTAGAAGTTTTTCCTTCTTTTTTAGCTCTCAAAGTAATAGCAGCTCCATGCTCATCAGAACCACATACAAATACTACCTCTTCTTTTTTTGACCTTAAAAATCTAGCGTAAATATCAGCAGAAATATATACCCCAGCTAAATGCCCTAGATGAAGCGGCCCATTTGCATAGGGTAGTGCAGCAGTAATAGTATGTCTTTTTGGAATTTTCAAAAGTTGAATTATAATGGCCAAATATAAGTTAATATGCTATTTTTAGCATTAAGAATTTAAATGAAATGCAGATACCTCCAAAATTAAAAGCTCGTGATGAGGTTATTATTATTGCTCCAGCAAGAAAAGTGGATAAAAAACTATTGTCTTTTTCCTTGCAATTACTTCAAAAATGGGAATTGGTTCCTTTACTTTCTGAGAACATAATGGCTGAAAGTGGCATTTTTTCAGGTTCCAAAAAGTTAAGACATCAAGATTTTCAGGATGCTTTAGATCACCCTTCCGCAAAAGCTATTTGGTGTTTCAGAGGAGGATATGGTACAACTCAAATTATTGAGGGAATCAACCCTGCTAGTTTTCTCCAAAACCCAAAATGGATTATTGGGTTCTCAGACATTACTAATTTTCACTGTTTTTCCAATATAATACTCCATACAGCATCTCTTCATGCTACCATGCCAATTAATACCCAAAGTAACACAACTTCCACACTAAATTCACTTAAGAATTTTTTAATGAATCGGAAAATAAGCTATAAAATAAAATCAAATAAATTAAATATACTTGGAGAAGTGGAGGGAAGTTTAATCGGTGGTAATCTTTCTGTTTTATGTGCTACTTTAGGAACCAACTATCAACCAGATTTTGAAAATAAAATTTTATTTATTGAAGATATTGATGAGTATTATTATAAAATTGATAGAATGATTTGGCAACTAAAATACGCTGGTGTTTTTCATCAAATATCAGGCCTTATCATAGGTCATTTTACGAATCTAAAAGATAACTCTATCTCTTTTGGGATGAGTTTAGAAGAAATAATTTTAGAAAAATTAAATGAATTTAATTTCCCAGTTATTTTTGATTTTCCAGCAGGTCATGAAAATGAAAATTTAGCCATCCCATTTGGGCTGAAATTAAAATTAGAAGCTAAAGATGAATATGTTAAATTATATGCTTAAGTAGAAATGAAGGGAACTATAATTTCGTTATTTGTCATAATAATTTTTAATATAGGTTTTAAAGCTCAACTTGATCCAGTCAAATTCAAATTAGAAAAAAATACTTTTAAATACAGTTTAAATTCTGGAATTTATAAATCTAGGCTCTCTGGAGCCTCTGCTAAAGAAAATAGCTTCAAGAATATTTCTTTTTTTGCCCAAGTTTATTTTCCATTTAAAAGATCATTAGATGTCCCAGAAAATTTCAACAAATCAGAAGGTGATTCCACATATTATGAACGCTTATTCTCTATTAGCCCAATGGCAGTTTTTCACTTTACTGAAAAAGGTGGAAATGCTGTTGGAATGGGACAAGAAATGTCATTTAAAATAGCGAAAAAAATATTTTTAAAATCTCAAATTGCTGTAGTATGGGTAGAATCTAATATTCAAAAAAACGATGGTTTGCAAAGCGGATTAAACTTCCATCATTATTGGCATTTAGCTTCTTACATAAATTCAAATACTTATTTATCATTAGGATATAATCATATTTCAAACGGGAAAATATTTTCGAGAGAAGTAGGTGCTTTATTTGATATGATAGTAATTGGATTAAGTCATAGAATGTCTAGAAAATAATAGCTTAAATTTGTTAATAACATGAGAAAATATCACCTGATAACTATATTATTAAGCTTGTTTTTTTTTAATAATTATGCTCAGCAATTAAGTAGTGCTGAAATATTTCAAAAGATTAAAAAATTAAATGTTTTAGGAAATATACTTTATTTAGCCGCTCATCCTGACGATGAGAATACAAGATTTATTAGTTACTGTGCTAATGAAAAAATGTTTAATACAGGTTATTTATCGCTCACTAGGGGGTCAGGTGGACAAAACTTAATAGGCACTGAGATAAGAGATGAGTTGGGAATCATAAGAACTCAAGAACTATTGTCAGCTAGAAAAATTGATGGTGGAAAACAATTTTTTTCTAGAGCAAACGACTTTGGGTATTCTAAAAATCCAAAAGAAACTTTAAAAATATGGGATCATCAAAAGATATTAGCTGATGTAGTTTGGGTAATAAGAAAATTTAGACCCGATATAATTGTATGTAGATTTCCAACAAATGGTAAAGGAGGACATGGTCATCATACTTCATCTGCATTATTGGCATCTGAAGCTTTTGAATTATCAGGAGATACATCAAAGTTCAAAGATCAACTTAAATATGTTAATACTTGGAAACCTAAGAGACTAGTGGTCAATACAGGAAGATGGTGGAATGACAATATTTCTGACTATGACCCGGGTGTAGTTTCATTGGATATTGGGGAATATAATAAATTAATAGGGACATCTTATAATGAATTAGCAGCTTTAAGCAGATCAATGCATAAAACACAAGGATTTGGAAGTACAGGTAGAAGAGGAGAGTATATAGAATATTTTGAATATTTAAAAGGAGATTCTGCAAAAAATAATTTATTTGAAGGGATTGATTTTTCTTGGGAAAGAGCTGGGGAAAGTAATCTTTCAAGTGAAAAAACTCTTTCATCTATTCAAAGATTAACTGATGAAATCATAAGAACCTACAAATTAGAAGACCCCTCTCAAAGTATTCCAAGACTTTTAAAATTAAAAGATTTAATTATAACAATTGATGATGGTTTTTGGAGAGCAAATAAGATTAGAGAAGTTGAAGATATTATCTTACAATGCTCTGGACTATTTTTAGAAATGACCACATTAAGTACCAAAAAAACTGCAAATGACTCAGTTTCTTTTAATTTAGAAATAGTTAATAGAAGTAACTTGAAAATGCAATTAAAATCTATAGAATGTAATGGGTTAAATTTTTATAAAAAATATAATAAAACACTAAAAGAAAATGATGTTTTTAATTTAAAAAATAAAACGATTGTTCCTAAAACGGTTCCCATTAGTCAACCTTTTTGGTTGTTAAATTCACCATCTAAAGGTTCTTATAATGTTGATTCTTTATATTTAATTGGGAATTCAGAGAATAACCCATCAGCAGAATTTGAAATTTCTATAGAGATTGGTGGGCATTTGATTAGCTATAATAGACCTTTGATATATAAGTGGAATGACCCTGTTAAAGGGGAGCAAACTAAGAATTGGATAGTTTGTCCCAAAGTAACAGCAAATATAAATGAGAATATCATAATATTCTCTGAGCAAAAACCACAAAGTTTTTCAGTTACTCTAACAGCTCATACCAAAGACCAATCAGGAACTTTTAACATTATTCATCCAGAGGGGTGGGACGTTGCAGGTCCAAAAGAATATAAACTGCAAGAAAAAGACCAGCAAATTGTTTTAGAATACCAAATATCACCACAAAAAAAAGCAAAGAATGGTTTTTTGGAAATTAAATTAAATGGTCAAGAAGCTTTTGCTTTTAAGACTTTAAATTATGATCACATTCAACAACAAAGTTGGTTTCCTAAGTCTAAGCTTCAGTTGTCTTATTTAAATCTAAATGTTGTCCCCAAAAAAATAGGTTATTTGATGGGAGCAGGAGATTTAATACCAGAATATTTAAAAATATTAAATTACGATATTGAACTTTTAAGTAGTGAGGAGATATCTTTAAATAAATTAAAAAATTATGATGTCATTATAACTGGAGTTAGGTTTTTTAATGTAAACGAATCATCTTCCAATATTGTTCCTTTTTTAATGGAATATATTAAGCAAGGAGGGAATGTTATTGTACAATACAACACCAGTTATCGTTTAAAAACTAAAGATTTTTCACCTTATCCTATAAAGATTTCAAGAGATAGAGTTACTCAAGAAGATGCACCAGTTACATTTCTTAATGATTCCCACCCTGTAATGAATTATCCTAATAAAATATTAAAGGAAGATTTTGATTCTTGGGTACAAGAAAGAGGATTGTATTTTCCAAATGGATGGAGTAAGGAATATGAAACTATTTTTTCTTGGAATGATAGTGGTGAAAAGCCTAAAAAAGGGTCTTTACTTATTGCCAGATACGGCAAAGGGTATTACACCTACACTGGTATTTCTTTTTTTAGACAACTTCCTGAAGGAGTTAGTGGCGCTTATAAACTATTGGTCAATATAATCAGTCTAAAGAATGAATAGAATTGATAAACCACCTGTATTTAAATCTTGGAGAGGTTGGTATTTTTTATTGCTCTTAGTATTAATATTTCTGATTTTTATATTTAGCTGTATAAACCATCTCTTCTCATGAGCCAATTAGATTGGATTGTATTAATTTTCACCTTACTTTCCATAGTAGTTTATGGAGTTTGGAAAACCCGTGGCGCTAAAGACTTAAAGTCCTATTTAAAAGGAAATAATGATGCAAAATGGTGGGGTATTGGTATTTCTATAATGGCTACTCAAGCTAGTGCTATTACCTTTTTATCAACTCCTGGACAGGCATATAGTGATGGTATGAGATTCATTCAATTCTATTTTGGATTGCCAATCGCAATGATCATACTATCCATCACCTTTTTACCAATTTTTTATAGACTTAAAGTTTATACTGCGTATGAATATTTAGAAACTAGATTTGATTTAAAAACAAGAACTTTAGCAGCTTTTTTATTTCTAGTTCAAAGAGGATTAGCTGCAGGAATCACTATCTATGCTCCTGCGATAATATTATCAACTTTACTTAACTGGAATTTAACTTGGACCAATATTTTCATTGGGCTTTTAGTAATAATATATACTGTTTCAGGGGGTACTAAGGCAGTTACTCAAACTCAAAAGCAACAAATGGCTGTCATGATGGGGGGTATGATATTAGCAGGCTTTTTGGTAATAAATATGCTTCCTGAAAATATTTCATTTATAGATGCCTTACATGTAGCAGGAAAAATGGAAAAGCTAAATCTTGTCAACTTTGATTTTAGTCTTGATGATAGATATAATTTTTGGACAGGAACTACTGCTGCATTATTTTTATTTCTTTCATATTTTGGGACTGATCAGTCCCAAGTTCAACGATATTTAAGTGGCAAATCACTCTCTCAAAGCAGACTAGGTTTAATGATGAATGGGCTATTAAAAATCCCAATGCAATTTATTATTTTATTTATTGGTGTTATGGTTTTTGTTTTTTATCAATTTAATACTCCCCCTGTTTTTTTTAATAAAGTAGAATTAAATAATATTAAGAATTCTGCTTACGCTAAAAACATCCTTGATTTAGAAAATGAGTATAAATCTTTACATGAAAAAAAATCAATTGAAATTTATGGTCTTTTAGATGCACAAAAAGAAAATAATCAGAAAGATATACAGCTTTGGAGAAATAAATTAAAATCCAGCACCTTGAAATTAGTTAAGATAAATGAAGAGGTAAAGGATATAGTAAAGAAAAATAATCCTGATGCTGAAACTAATGATAAAGATTACATTTTCATGTCCTATGTTATAGATTATTTACCTCATGGGATTATAGGATTGTTATTTGCTGTAATGTTTTCAGCTGCTATGTCATCAACCGCTTCTGAGCTCAACGCCTTAGCTTCAACTACTACAATTGATATATATAAAAGGTCTGTAAATAAGTTTAAAGAAGATTCTCACTATTTAAATTCATCTAAGTATTTTACTTTGTTGTGGGGAATATTAGCAATCTTATTTGCAACAACAGCGTCACTTTTTGAAAACCTCATTCAAGCAGTAAACTTGCTAGGATCTCTTTTTTATGGAACCATATTAGGCATTTTTATTGTAGCCTTTTATTTGAAAAAAATTCAATCAAATGCTGTTTTTTATAGTGCTATAGTAGCAGAAATTATCGTAATTATTATCCACATATTAAATCACTATGAAATAGCTCCAAAATGGCTTGAAATGGGATACTTGTGGTATAATGTAATAGGTTGTTTATTAGTTGTTTTTTTTGGAATTTTAACTCAAAAAACAATTCAATACTTACAAGCTATTTAGACTTAATATCATTTATCAGGTTTTTACATCTTAATATATACCCATAGTCATCTTTAGCTTCTGATGCCATACTTATGGTTTCTTCGGCAATTATAACAGCCTCTTTATTATTCCCTAAATTACTTAGGATCCTTGCCTTGTGATACATCATCCAAAAAGCTTCTGGTTTTTTCTCAATGGCAATATCAATCCACTCCAGAGCCATTTCATGTTCAGATGTGTTATCGGTAAAAAACTTAGCACCATTATAATAATCGTTAGCAGAAGGGCCCTTGGTTAAAAGCTCTAAAAAGTCATTTTGAACTTTTTTAGCAGACATAGATTCTATCTCAATGTTTACTAAAGTGTTAGCCCATTTTAAAGAAAGTACAGCACTAAAAGACTTAAAGTTGCCAAAGTCTATGGTGAATGATTCGGTAAAATCTTTTGTTTCTTTTGGCACAACAGAAATACGAACTACTTCATTATCTTCATTGTAATCGCCCGACCCCCACAATTCTGTTTCTTTATTTAGTAAAACAGTCCATTCTTTTTCACCTGGTATGGTAAATAGAGAATAACTTCCTTTTTTCACTTTTGAACCTCCAAAAACACAGTTTTCTTCAAATGTAATTTTGGTCGCTTTATTAGCTCCAGTTCTCCAAATTTTATTAAAAGCAACTAATCCTCCAAAAATTTCTCTTTTCTTCACTCCAGGCCTAGAGTAATCAATTGTCACATTTGAAATTCCTATTTTTTGAACTATTGTTGCTGTAGGGCTAGGCTGAGGTGTTTTAATTTGGGCTGTTAAATAGCTGTAACAAAAAACAGCTGAAAGAAGAATAATTTTTTTCATAATTTTTATTTATTATTCAAATTTAAAATAAATAATGTATCTTATTTATATAATAAATCAAATAATATAATTACAAACTAAACACTTGAAATTAGGACTAATTGGGGAAAATAGGGCTGTTGAGTTTTTTATAGAAAAAAAATATCAAATTATTCAAAGAAATTGGAAGTTTAATAAATATGAAATTGATATAATCGCAATTGATAATAAAGAATTAGTTATTATCGAAGTCAAAACGAGAACTAATTCCTTACAAAATATCAAAGAAATAATTACTAAAAGTCAACAAAAAAGAATTATTTCAGCTGCAGATTCTTTTATCAAAGAAAATAAAATTGATTTAGATGTACGATTTGACATGATATTAGTAGAAAAGATTATAAAATCATATAAATTCACACATATTAAAGAAATATTTTATCCAACTTTTGATTAGACTAAATAAATACATTTCAAACTCCGGAGTTTGCTCAAGAAGAGAAGCTGATGTTCTTATTAGTGATGGAAAAATAATGATTAACAATGTTGTGATTACTGCACTAGGGACTAAAGTAAAATCAGATGATATTGTCTCCTATAATGGCAAAGTTCTTAAAGCGGAAAAACATAAGTATATTTTAATTAATAAACCAAAAAATTGTATCACTACAGTTAAAGATACTCACGATAGAAAGACCGTAATGGATATAATTGATGGAGCTTGTGTTGAAAGACTTTATCCTGTTGGAAGGTTAGATAGAGATACCACTGGGCTTTTACTAATGACGAATGACGGTGATTTAACTAAGCGATTAACTCATCCAAGTTTTGGAGTGAAAAAAAAATATGTTATTCAATTAGAAAATAGCATTCACCCAAACTGCTTAAAGGAGATGGTTAGTGGAATTCACTTAGAAGATGGCGAAGTAAAATATGATGAGGTTAAGTATGGTAGACAAGGTACTGATAGAACACAATTAATAGTTACTCTTCATTCTGGTAAAAACAGAGTAATTAGAAGAACTATGGAATATTTTGACAAGCACCTCCTTCATTTAGATAGAATTGAATTTGCTGGCATACAAAAAGATGATTTAGTAAGAAATAAATGGCGCTTCCTCACCCCAAAAGAGGTGGGCTTTTTAAAAATGACTAAATCTCGCTAAGAGCATTCTTACTGGCACTCTGTTCAGCTATTTTTTTTGAGGACCCCTTACCCAATCCAATTTTTTTTCCGTTAGCAATGATATTACACATAAACTGTAATCCATCATTACATTCTTCATCTTTTAGAGTTTGAAAACTAATTTTAATTTCTTTTTTCTGAAAGAAAATTAATAATTCACTTTTATAATCACGATTCTCTAAAATAATCTTATCAATATCTAAATGAGGAATTAAAATAAATTTTTCAAAACTTATTTGAGCTCTTTCAAATCCTAAGTCTAAAAAAATTGCTCCATAAAGAGCTTCAAAGGCATTTCCAACTAAAGACTTATAACTATTTGCACTTTTTTGATATAAAATAAATTCTTCTAATCCAATTGAAGAACCAAGTTTGTTAAGATGATCTCTGCTGACAATTTTTGCTCTTAATTGAGTTAAATAACCTTCCTGTTTCTTTGGATAAAGTTTAAAAAGATATTTAGCAACGATTAAAGAAATGAATGCATCTCCAAGAAATTCTAATCTCTCATTATCAAAACTTTGATTTTGAATATTTTTGTATGAACTGTGAGTTATGGCTTCTAAATATAAATCCTCATTTAAGGGTTTTATACCTAGCTTAGTATTTAAAAAAGTTTCAAAGTCAAGAGATAATTTAGATGATTTCTTTTTATTAAAAAGAAATTTAATCATTGTATTTCTTTAAAACAATAGAGGTGTTATGACCGCCAAACCCAAAAGTATTGCTCAGAGCAGCATTTACGGTTCTTTTCTCAGCTTTGTTAAGGGTTAAATTTAGGTTGTAATCAATATTTTCATCTTTTGTTTTAAAGTTAATGGTAGGGGGAATGATGTTGTTTTCTATTGCTTTTACGCAAGCAATAGCCTCAATAGCTCCTGCAGCCCCTAAAAGATGACCTGTCATTGATTTAGTACTACTTATATTTAAATTGTAAGCATGGGCACCAAAAACTTCNTTAATACCTTTAGTTTCAGCAATATCTCCAAGGGGTGTAGAGGTTCCGTGAACATTAACATAATCAATCTCTTCAGGTTTCATCCCAGCATCTTCCAATGCTAATCTCATCGCATTTATTGCACCGAGTCCATCAGGGTGAGGAGCAGTAATATGATGCGCATCAGCAGTAAGACCTCCTCCAACTACTTCAGCATAAATTTTTGCACCTCTTGATTTAGCGTGTTCTAATTCCTCTAAAATTAAACATCCTGAACCTTCTCCAAGAACAAATCCGTCTCGATTTGCATCAAATGGTCTTGAAGCAGATAATGGATCATCATTCCTTGTAGAAAGAGCTTTAAGAGCATTAAACCCACCAATTCCAGCAATATTTACTCCTGCTTCAGAACCTCCAGTAACTATAAAGTCTGATTTACCTAACTGTATAAGCATTAAGGAATCAATAATTGCATTATTTGATGAAGCACAAGCAGAAACAGTAACATAATTAGGGCCACGTAGTCCATATTTCATGGAAATATGACCTGCAGCTATGTCTACAATCATTTTAGGCACAAAAAAGGGATTAAATCTTGGAGATCCATCACCATCTTTGAAGTTAAAACACTCTTCTTGAAAAGTTTTCATTCCACCAATTCCAGATCCCCAAACAACCCCANCTCTATTAAGATTTACTTTTTCTAAATCTAGACCAGAATCAATAATAGCTTCATCGGAAGTAGCAAGGGCATAAATTGAAAAGTGATCTAATTTTCTTGCTTCTTTGCGATCCATTATATCGAGAGGATCGAAGTTTTTAACTTCGCAGGCAAATTGAGTTTTGAACAAACTAGCATCAAACTTGGTAATAGGCCCAGCACCGCTTTTACCAGCAACTAGGTTCTCCCAGTATTCATCAACTGAATTACCCACAGGAGTTAAAGCTCCCATTCCAGTAATGACAACTCGTTTTAAATCCATAAATACAACTTTGAGACGTGAGTTGAAGAGTTATTTATTCTCTTCAATATATTTTATTGCTTCACCAACAGTTTGTATGTTTTCGGCTTGTTCGTCAGGAATAGCAATATTGAATTCTTTTTCAAATTCCATTATTAATTCTACTGTGTCTAAGGAATCTGCTCCTAAATCATTAGTAAAGCTTGATTCAGCGGCTACTTCCCCTTCATCAACNCCTAATTTATCAACTATAATAGATATAACTTTAGATTTTACGTCTGACATATCGTGTTTTTTAATTGTTTGCAGTGCAAATAAATAACTTTTCCTTTATCCAACAAAATACTTTCCTTTAAACTTATTCAACATTTAAAGTTGAATAACAATAAATCTATGTCTATATTTCGAAAAAATAAAGGATGAATATAGCTTTATTTGCTTCGGGAAAAGGTACAAATGTTGAAAATATTTTAAGTTATTTTAGAGATAATAAAAAGGTAAAAATTTTATTTATTGCCACNAATAATCTTAAATCTGGAGCAATTAATCATGCAAAAAGCTATAATATTCCACTTTTAACCTTCAAAAAATTAGATTTAGCTAATACTAATAAATTAGTAAATAAGTTAAATAATAACAGAATTGATTTGATATTTTTAGCTGGATTTCTTCTTAAAATACCTGAAGAATTTATTTCACAATTCAATGGAAAAATCATTAATATTCATCCTTCACTATTACCTAAATATGGAGGAAAAGGAATGTATGGTGATCATGTACACAAAGAAGTTTTAAAAAACAAAGAGAAAGAAACTGGTATCACTTTTCATTTTGTGAATGAAAAGTATGATGANGGAGAAATAATATCACAACATAAAATTCTTCTTGAAGAAGCAGAAACTATAAATTCATTAAAAAATAAAATAAGTCAGTTAGAATTGTTAAATTATCCAAGAATTATACACTCTTTTTTAGATGAATAAAGTNAAATCAAAAATACATGAGATAATATTTGAGGCTGATACTCCAATGGGTAAGTTGTTTGATATTCTTTTATTGGTAATGATTTTACTGAGTGTAACAGTAGTTATGCTTGAGAGTGTTGAGCCATACCGCCTTAAGTGGGCATGGTTGTTTGATATCTTGGAATGGATTTTTACAATATTATTTTCAGTAGAATATTTACTNAGGATATATTCTGTTAAAAACCCCCTTAAATATATTTTTAGTTTTTATGGAATNATAGACTTATTGTCTTTAATTCCCTCCTTTATTGGCTTAGGACTTGGAGCAAATAATATTTCCTCCATTAAAAACATTAGAACTATTCGATTGATTAGAATTTTTAGAATTTTAAAATTGATAAGATACGTTAAAGAAGCAGCATCTTTAAAAAAAGCATTTATTGCTAGTAAGCAAAGAATAATCATATTTTTATTCATTGTCGTATCAATTGCAATTCTAATGGGAACTATAATTTATATGTTAGAAGACCCAAANGATGGTTTNACGTCTATCCCTAGAAGTATTTATTGGGCAATAGTTACATTAACTACAGTTGGATATGGAGATATTGCTCCTCAAACTCCACTAGGACAATTTTTCGCTTCTATTATAATGATCTTAGGTTACTCAATTATAGCTGTACCAACTGGTTTAATTTCCGTTGAGCTTTCCAAAATTTCACTTAATACTCAATCTTGTCGTTCTTGTTCTCTTGATGAGCATGAAGATGACGCTATTTTTTGCAAATTATGCGGGGAAGAGCTAAACCCTGATTCTTAATGAAAATCAATATATATACTGACGGTTCTGCAAAAGGCAACCCTGGTAAAGGAGGATTTGGAGTGGTTTTAATCTCGGGAAATCATTATAAGGAAATTTCACAAGGATTTAGACACACAACTAACAATAGAATGGAACTATTAGCTGTAATCGTAGGCTTAGAACATTTAAAAAATATTAACAGCGAAGTACAAGTTTATTCAGATTCTAAATATGTNGTGGATTCGATAGAAAAAAAATGGGTATTCCAATGGGAAAAAAAACATTTTAAGGGAAAGAAAAACGCTGATTTATGGAAAAGATTTTTAATTATCTATAAAAAACATAAGGTGTCTTTTAATTGGGTGAAAGGACATGCTGGACATCCTCAAAATGAAAAATGTGATTATTTAGCCGTTGAAGCATCTGAACAGCCACAATTATTAGTTGANGAAGGTTATGAAAGTTCCAATGGTACAAATACTATTTTTTGATTATGAAAGCNATTCAGTTAATTAAATATGGAGATGCTCATACAGCATTTCAAACCAATGAAGTACCAATTCCTCAATTAAAAAGTAGCGATAGTGTTTTAATTAAAGTTCAAGCTTTTGGTATAAATTTTGCAGATGTAATGGCAAGAAAAGGACTTTATAGAGCAGCACCAAAATTACCTGCAATTTTAGGTTATGAAGTTGTTGGAACAGTGGAGAGAGTAAACTCCAATTTCAACGAAAATTTAATTGGAAAAAGAGTTTTGGCAATGACCAGATTTGGAGGATATGCAGAATATTCAGTGGCGTCTAGCAAAGGAATTATTGAAATTCAAGACCAAGTTCCAAATGGGCATGCTCTAGCTTTAGCGACCCAATATTGTACCGCTCATTTAGCCATAGAAAAAACAAGTTTATTCAATAATGATTTTGTGTTAATTCACTCAGCTTCAGGTGGTGTTGGTACTGCACTAACGCAGCTTGCAAAACTAAAAAATTGCCAAATTATCGGACTTACCACAACAAGTTCTAAAATATCCTATTTGAAAAAAAANGGNGTTAATTTCCCAATATATCATAGAAATAATAATTATACTGAAGAAGTTTTAAAGTTAACTAAGAATCAAAAAATTAATGCAATATTTAATTCAGTTGGTGGCCATACTTTTAAAAAAGATTTAGAGTTATTAGATAGTGGTGGACATTTAGTTTTTTTTGGAATTTCNGATAGAATTAAAAGTAGAAAAGGAATTTTAAATACTCTTTTTCAGCTTTTGAAGATTGGTAAAATACATCCTGCTAAATTGATTTTAAATTCTCAATCCATAAATGGATTAAATCTACTTGAAATTGCAGATAAAAAACCTGAACAAATACAAAACTCTCTAAAGGAGTTAATTACTTTGTATATGGCAAAAAAGATAAGTCCTGTATCTAATAATGAATTTAATTGGGATCAAATTTCAAATGCCCACTATGGTTTAGAGAATTCAAAGTTTGTTGGGAAAGTCCATATCAATGTAATTAAGCAATGAAAAGAGTACTAATTGTTTTTATAATTTTTTTAACTGGTGCAGGGATTATTATATACTTAAATCTCGATTGGCAGAACAATAGAAAGTTACCAGTTTTTCAACCAAATGATATAAATCCGGAACTAGTAGATTCATTATTACATGGTAGAGGAAGAGGAATTAACGGTGGGGACCATTGTATTTCAAATTTTGAATTAACAGATCAACTCAATCAAAAAATTAGTAAAAAGCTATTATATAATAAAATCGTAGTTGCCAATTTTTTCTTTGTTTCTTGCCCTTCAATTTGCCCTAAAATGACGCAAAACTTACTTACTATTCATCGTCAGTATATTGAGGACAGTTCACTTTTAATTTTATCTCATACAGTTTGGCCAGAAGTTGATCAAGTTCCTTTGCTATTTAGCTATGCAGAAAAATATGATGTTAATCATAATACTTGGCGATTTTTAACAGGGAAAAAAGAAGAGCTATATAGACTTGCTCGTCAAGATTATTTGGCAGCTCCTGATATTAATGACCCTAATTTTCAACATGGAAGTAATGCAGATTTTATTCATACTGAGAACATTATTTTATTAGATAAAAAACAAAGAATAAGAGGGTATTATAACGGCACTGATTCATTAGAAATGGACAGACTTTTGGAAGATATTGAAATACTTAAAAAATTAAATATTTAAAAGTATTTTTTTAATTTTTTGGTGAGATAATAGAATGGTATGGTATCTAATAAGGCTATTATTAATTTGAAAAGATAGCCTGATATTATAAAGTAAAATAATGAATGTGTTAGTTCTCCATCAGAACTTTTGGGAAGTCCATCAACCAAATAATGAGTGATTAAAATTACCGCACTGCTGTCAATTAACTGACTTATTATAGTTGAAACATTATTTCTCAACCAAAGTTTTTTTTCACCAGTTTTTTCTTTTAAATAATGAAAAATATGAACATCAACAAACTGTGCTGTTAGGTAAGCTATCATAGAGGCGAGTGTCGCTCCCATACTTAATTTTCTAATATGATAAAAGGCATATTGGGAATGAATTAAAACATTATCATTTTCTATTTTATANAATGGCATTCCNTTTATGATTTCGTTGGGAGGATCCAGTACTCCTGCTAACCAAATAAAAAAAAGCACCCAAAAGTTAAGTCCTAATCCCATCCATACCACCCANTTGGCTCTTTTTCTTCCATATAATTCACTTATCAAATCAGTACATAAAAATGTTATTGGATAGGGAAGGACTCCAATGGCAATAACAAAAGGTATTTGAAGACTAAAAATCTCAAATGAGTAATCAATAAATTTTGATGTTCCTAGGATATTTAACAGTGTAATAGAACCTAAAAAAAATCCAGATAGTATTAGAAATATAATCGCTTTATTNTTTTCTTTTTTTACAGAANATTTTTCTTTCAATTTTTATAAGAGGATTAATTATTTAATTAAATATAAAACTAATATGTATTTTTAGAAATACATACTTCAAATATATATGCTAAAGATTGCTTCCATCCAAACAGATATTATCTGGGAAAATTCTGTGAGAAACAAGATTCACTATGATGATCTTTTAAAAGAGATTCAGCAAGTTGACCTTATTATTTTTCCAGAGATGTTTACTACTGGATTTTCAATGAATCAAAAAAAGATTGCTGAAAAACCAGATGGAGAGACAGTTTTTTGGATGCAGCAGCATGCAAAAACTTTAAATACTTGTATAATTGGCAGTATTGCAGTTAACGAAAACAATCATTTCTACAATAGACTATATGTCATTAAGCCCAATGAAATTAAATATTATGACAAAAGATATCTTTTTTCAATGGCTCTGGAGGATGAAAATTACTCTAAAGGAAATAAGAATTTGATTTTTGAGATTAACGGTTGGAAAATTAATCCCTTAATATGTTATGATTTAAGATTTCCTCTTTGGAGCAGAAATAAATTTTCAAATAATTCTTACAAATATGACATGTTAATTTATGTAGCTAATTGGCCTGCTGCAAGAACGAGTGCATGGACTAATTTACTTTCAGCTAGAGCTATTGAGAATTCAGCTTATGTCATTGGAGTAAATAGAATTGGCAAGGATGGTAATAAAATTCAATATAATGGATCTTCTCGTATATTTGATTTTAAAGGGGAAAGATTAGATAAGTTTGAAATTAATCAATCAAAAATAGCTATTAATTCTTTTCATAAAAAAGANTTAAATAANTACCGAGAAAAATTTCCAGTTTTAAAAGATGCAGATGATTTTACTTTTCAATTTTAAAATCCCATAATATGTTAGCTGTCCAATTTTTCTTTAATTCTACTAACCCTTCATAATCAATAATGGGTTCTGGTAAAACTTTATTTTTAAGATTGCCAATAGTCCAATATCCATCTCTATTTAAATCTCCAATTAATTTTAAGTAGTATTTACCCGGGAAACAATTATTAAGAGTGGTATCTAATTCATGTCCAGAAACTGGTATCTCTTTAATCATAATTTCGGATTTAAAAATTTGAATAATAGCATTATCAAAAGGGATATTATTTATTTTAAGTTCTAATGAAGATAAATTTCTTTTATTGTTNATCTTAAAAGCTACTAAACTTGTATCCTCTTTGGTATTCTTAATTCCAACCACACTTTTTGGGAATAGAGTCATTTTATAATTACTTAGTTCTTTTTTGGTTACAACAGAAAGTATATTTTTTTTGAAATAAAATTGAGTTGATATTTTATTGGAATCCGATGAGATTTCTATAAGAGAGGTATCTATTCCATTAATATATTGATTAAACGCTAACTTATATTCTCTTGGGGATTCAAGTTGGTGATTAATATATTCTTTATAAATAATTTTATTTTCATATGGCTTCTTATAGTCATATGCTATTCTTACAGTATCATAAAATTCATTTTTAGACTTAATAATTATAGTGTGTTTTTCAATAGTATCTTTAAAATAAAAATGATGTTTATTATTAAGGCTGTTAGAAGAATATATATAATTACTCTCCAAGTCTTGCACACTACAGGAATCAATAGGGCGATTAAAATTAAGTTCCAAATGTCCTAAGGGATTAAATTTTACCTCATCAAGAGCAACTTTTTCGTATGGTTTATAAGCAATGATGTCTTTATTTACTATCGTATCATTTATGATGATAGTATCTAAATAAAAACCATGAATCTCAGTGACTGTATCGAGTAAATAATTATTGTTTTCATCGTCAAAGCAGTATAAAATATACTTTCCCTTTTTTAAATTATTTAATATATATTCTCCATTAGAATTAGAATAAGTTCTGTGAAAGTTAGAATTTCCATTTATTCCTTTTGCATATATTAAAGCGTTTTCTAAGGGCGACTTTTCAGGATATTTATTAATTGATCCGTAAATACTCCCGCTATCAATTTTATTACCTGTTGATATTATATACTTTAACTCATCAATTTTATTGGATTCCGTTATATCAGCGATTGCGTTTAAAAAAATAAATGAATAGGTTGTATTTTTACTTAAACTGTCTCTCCAAACTAAATCTATCTTATTTTTTTCTTCAATTAATTCTATATTGTTAATTTCTGGGTTTGTAATAAATGTTCTTTTATCTTTTATGAGCTGTATATTCTCATTAAATTCTAATAATAAATGATTTTCAGAAAAATTGGTGACAGTTCTATTAGAATCTAGAACTAGTTTTGGGGGCTTATTGTCTTTTGCCCCACCAGTTAAGATAGTTTGCTGAGCGCAACTAACCAATAATAGTGATATTAATAGCTGTAATATTTTCAAACTATTTCTAATATTAACTTATTTATTAATCTTAAGTTTATTTCATCTTCTTTATTAAATGCATTGATTTTATCATGGTCAATATCTAATACATATACTACTTCCTTCCTTTTATTAAAAATAGGAATTACTATTTCAGATTTTGAATTGGGGTTACAGGCAATATGACCTTTAAACAAGGAAACATCTTTTACGATAAAGGATTTGTTTTCTTTCCAAGATTTTCCACAAACCCCTTTACCTTTAGCAATTCTCACGCACGCAGGGGAGCCTTGAAATGCATCAAGTATCAATTCTTCTCCATTAACTTTATAAAAACCTACCCAAAACCACTTAAATCTTTCTTTTACTAAGGCTGTAATATTTCCTAAATTCGTAAAAGTAGGAACAGAATCATCTATAATATTCTCAATATCCGTAAGTAAATTTTTATATAGGGCTGATTTTGTAGTCATCACTTTATAAAAACAAAAATAGTCTCATCTATCAGAAATACAATTTTTATTTATTTTTATAAATAATTTTCACAATATGGCTGGACATAGCAAATGGGCTAATATTAAACATCGAAAGGCTGCTCAAGATAAAAAAAGAGCTAAGGTTTTTACAAGAGCAATTAAAGAAATTACTATTGCAGCTAGAGACTCTGGCGGAGATGTTGAGACCAATCCATCTTTAAGATTAGCAGTTCAAAATGCTAAGGGGGCTAATATGCCAAAGGACACTATTGAAAGAGCCATTAAAAAGGGCATTGGCGGCGAAGGGGCTAACTTAGTAGAAATCACTTTTGAAGGCTATGCTTCAAAAGGAATTGCTGTTTTTGTTGAGGCAACAACCGATAATAATAATAGAACAGTTGCGTCAGTAAGATCTATTTTCAATAAATACGGAGGAAGTCTAGGGACAAATGGTTCTTTAGGATTTTTATTTGAAAGAAAAGGGATTTTCACTTTAAAAAAAGATAGTATTGATATTGCTAACTTAGAAGAAGTAGAAATGGAACTTATTGATTTTGGATTAGAGGAACTAACATTAATAGACGATGAGGTAATTATACAAACTACTTTTGATGAGTATGGTAAAATGCAAACAGAGTTAGATAAAAAAAACTGGACGATTAGTAATTCTGAGTTACAGAGAATCCCTATTGAAACTATCACATTACCTTTAGAAGATGCTCAAAAAGTAATGAAATTGATTGATAAAATGGAGGAAGATGATGATGTAAATGCTATTTATCATAATCTTGAAGTTACCGAAGAGCTAATGAGCTCTATGTAATAGTACCTTTTATTTTTTTCTCATTTTAATCCAAAATTCATTTTCTTTTCTTGGATGTACAGATCGAACAGAATTTTCTAATTTTTCAATTATGAATAGATCAGAAAATAATTCAATATATTCCTCATAAAAACCACCAAAAGGAGGACCTTGATTGTCAAATTTTTTATTGAATAATAATCCAATAATGCATCCATTTTCTTTAAGAATTTCATGTGTTTTTTTGACATAGCTTTTTCTCAAAACAGGACTAATTGCGCAGAAAAAAGTTTGTTCAATAACCACATCGAAAAACAAATCTTTCTTTAAATCAAAAAAGTCACATATTAATATTTGTTCTTTAGGGAAATTGGGACAATTGTCTTTGAAGAAAGTAACAGCTCTACTTGATATGTCTAGGTAGTGGATATTGTTGAAGCCATGGTCAAATCCATATTTAACTTCATGACCTTTCCCTGCTCCGGGAATTAGGATTTGAAGGTCTTTATTTTTTTTAGTATCAAACCATTTTTTAATTGCTGGGGATATTGCTCCCAAATCCCATCCTGTATCGTTATCTAAATATCTATTGTTCCAAAAATTTTCATTTAGACTATCTCTTTTCATTAATATCTCCTTTTTCCGAAAGTAAGATTGCTAGAGGTCTGGTGCTCTCTATTTCTGAAAGTATGATGATAACTACGACAGTAAATGGGACACTAACAATCATACCCGTAGTTCCCCAAATTAATCCCCAAAACATTAAAGATATAATACTAATTAGTGGACTTATGTTCATTGAATTACCCATCCATCTTGGTTCAATTAAATTCCCAATTACTATTTGAATACCGCTAACGACAAATAAAATAATAAGTGCGTTAGAAAAATCTCCAAATTGAAGCATTGAAAAAACAACTGGGAAAACTGTTGCTAGTAGAGATCCTATTGTTGGAATATAGTTTAATAAAAAAATTAAGAAAGCCCAGAATATTGCAAAATTTAAATCACATATGTAAAACACTATAAAACTTAAAAACCCAGTTAGTAGGCTAGACATGGTTTTTATACCAAGATATCTAGCTACAGACCATTCAATTTTATTAAGCGTACTATTTAAATTGTTATAATTTGATGTTGATTCAGATAAAAATTGTTTTAATTTTTTATCAAAATGAGTTTCCTCTAAAAATATAAAAATGGTAAATAGAACAATCATAAGTGTACTGCTTATAATATTTGATATGGCATCAAAAAGTATTTCTGCAAATCCAGCAATGCTTATTTCAGATGTTTGAGTTTTTATGTAAGCCTCTAAATCAATTTGAAATTGTTCATTTATTAAGTTTATTAAGTTTGATATGTTGTCATTATAATTGTGATGGGATTGAATAATTGAATTAAAACTTGATAATACAATTTGAGAAAAAAAGTAAAGTATTGAAAAAATGAAAATAGCAGAAAATATTTTTTTTAATTTTTTAGGGATGTATTTTCCATATATAGGAATCTTTTCTGAAATGGAACTAAAAACCCTTATTGTAAACCACAATAGTAATGCAAAGATAAATGGAACCAATATTGACTGACTGTAAACCAGTACTATTATTACACCAGCAAATCCAATAACATATTTTGAAAAAGTATTCAAATAATAATTTTTACTTTTTAATAAATGTATGAAATTTTATTTCAAAGAGTTATACCCAAAAAAAAGGCCTGATAACTATCAGGCCTTTTTATAATGTAAAATTGAATTCTTACTTAAGAATCTGTAATTTTTTAGTAGTTACGGACTCACCAACTTTAAATACCAAGTTATAGATTCCATTATTTACTGTAGAAACATCTAAATTGTAATAATCAAAATTTGATTGAGATGTGTAAGTTTCAGAAACAATGAGTTCACCTAACAAGTTATAAAGCTCAATAGAAACATCTGAACCTTGAATTCCTTCAAATGAAATTGTAGCCATATTTTCCGTTGGATTTGGAAATACCATTAAGTCAGTAGTTTGCTTTTCTTCAATATTAGTAAAGCTTTCAACAGATACTGTTGACTGAAGTATTTCTTTAGTTGCATCATCTTGAATCCAAGTAACAACTCCTAAATTACTAAAGTCTTCAACAGAGTGCTGAGTCATATGATCAATAGGGTTGTTTGCATCAGGTGGTAAAGTGTAAGCACCTTGAAAAGTATGAGAAAAATTCTCAACAACAGTTTGACCGTCAGTAAGACTTCCTAAAGAAAATCCTGTTGATCCTGGAACCATTTTCTTCATTACTTTAGAAAATTGAGTTTCTCCATTACTTCCAACGTTGTTGTAAGTCATATATTCAAAAACAGCAGAGTATAAAGTTAGAGGACCAGCAAAATCACCAAGTGGATTTATACTAACTGTAAAATCAATTGTTTGACCATCCATTACATGATAAGATGACAAACTAACAAATGCTGGGTTTGCCATAACAGCATCAATTTGTGATCCTGTTACACTACTTGAATTTCCTTGCCATACATTTCCATCTAAAATAAAATCTGGAACTGCATTTACGTTATAGTAAGTTCTTCTATCACCACCTTCTAATGTATAGTAAGGATCACCCGAACCTGGCCATGACATTTGATATTTTAACATTGAATACTGATCATCAGAATATGCAGCAAGTACAGCTGATGTATTTTGGTTTCCAGCTACACAAGGTCCACAAGTAGAACTTGTAAACGACTCCAACATTGGTCTCTTAATATCTCCGTTAGCAAATACAGTAACAGAACCAGAAGCCATATCATTGCTAGTATCCATATCAGCAGATCCATTGATATTAGTTGCCCATATATCAATGTTATATGTTCCAGCTGAAGGTGACCATGGTGTGCCATGATTAAAGCTGTAATAGTCTCCAGTTGCTAATGAAAGACCACTAACATTTTCAGTTACAGTAGCTCCACCATCAACAGAGTAATTAATATCCATTGATGTTACAGTATTACTTCCCATATTTTGAAGATCTCCAGAAATAATAAATGGTCCATTCGCTAAAATTAGAGACGGAGATGTAGTCATGGCTCTACCTGCAATATCAAGAGCAGATGGAGTTGTACATGTTATGGTTAATTCTATTGGTACATAAGGTCCACCGACACCATCTACACAATTCCAAATAGCATCACCATCAATATACATGGTAATAACACCTGATGTTGATAGCACAGAAACACCTGTATGATCGCCATCGGCACTATATAGTAAGTTTCCAGTATTTCCAACACCATCGTAGAATTCCAGATTATCATAACCAACTTCAGTTTCACCAGCTGTAATATCTACGGTGATAAAATCACCTGGTGTTGCTGTAGCTGTAAATACAGTATAGGCATTAGCATCGTAACAATATGGGCCGAAAGTATCTCCGCAACCAGGCTGAACGAAAGTAGTAGAAATTGTTAAAGGACCAACCCAATAACTTAAGTCAGTAGCACTACAAACGGCCTGTACATAAACATCATAGTCCGTACTTGGCGTAAGACCAGTCATGGCATAAGAAGTATTGGTAACATTTGTGTTGGTTCCAGAACCTAATGTAAAACCAGTAGGGCCATACTCAACATTCCAAGATGTTTCAGAACCTCCTGCAGTCCATGAAATGTCAGCAGTTGAAGATCCAACGTTTGACGCCGTAAGAGGAGATGTTTGAGGACATGTAGCTGATTGTCTAATTTGAAAATGATCAATTGCTATATCACTCCAGTATGAGATGGTTCCACCTGCATCAACACCAACAGTTGCAGTAAATCTTACCATTGCAGTGTTAGTTAATCCAGTAAGTTGTATAATTTCTTCTACCCATTGATCTCCCTGATCGCCAGACTTAGACCAAACCGTGTTAAAAGTAGTTCCTCCGTCACCAGAAACCGCAACGTTCAATGTTCCTATAGCTGCACCATACATGTGAGACCTGAATGATACCTCTGCAGAGGATAAAGAGCTAATATCAAAGTCTGGAGATGTTAGTATAGCACTATCACCTACTGTTCTTGGAACAGAAGTTTCAATATACATATAATTACCACCACCTGTTACATCATCAGATGGTCCAGTAGTATTTGATGTAGTTCCTCCATTATTAACTAACCAATCAAAAACATCATTAGTTGATTGAGTCCAACATGGAGCAGTTGCATTAGTTAGTGCTTGTGATGCAGGAGTTGCATCAAAATTTTCTAGAAAAGGAGCTCCACTAGGGCAAGTACTAAAAGATATTGGACCAGCCCAGCCACTAGTTCCATTTGTGCCACAATCAGATTGTACATAAAAATCATAAACAGTGTAACTAGTTAATCCAGTAACAGTTGCTGAAGTTGTAGATGATGTGGTAGTTGTTCCCGAACCTTGTGTATATCCAGTAATTCCATATTCAACAGTGTAAGATGTTGCATTAGGACCTCCAGTCCAAGATACATCAATACTTGAAGATGTACCATTTCCAGCAGATAATCCATAAGGATCTAAACAAGCAGGTGGAGCACATGTTGAGTTAGAAACACCCGTCCAAATACTTTGGTCATTTCCAGAATTTGTTGCATAAGGGCCATAACTTCCTACTGTAGATCCATCAGGAGCATATATTTGAAAAGTTATTTCAGTGTCCCAGGTTCCAGAGTTAAAATAAAATTCAACATTATCACCAGTATAAGTTGAATAACTTCCTGAATCTGCAGTAGCCGCAGCAGCAGATACAGTAAAGCTAGTCATAACAACACCATTTATAGACATATCAAGTGACGCACCGTTCCATCCGTCTCCATAAGCATCTTGCATCACAACGTAGTAATCACATTGAGCTTTTGTAATAAATATCGTTAATAAAAACGACATTAATAAAGTAATTTTTTTCATGTTCTTTAGATTATAATTTTTTTCAATTTAGTTATTTAGTTATTGAACTGTTGGTTTAGTTCTATTTTTTCAAAAAAACATTAAACAAAAATTATATGATTAATTAAACATTTTTTATGTAACGTTTGCTTCTCATCAAATTAATTGTTACGTTTGCGTTACATTTTAAATTATTTTCATGGAACCTTTAAATTTATATCAATCAGCCATTCTAATACCGATCTTAGGTATTTTAGCTGGCATTATCATACCTATTTCAGTTTTTGTTTGGCTATATTATGATGCAAAAAACAAACAAAAAACTATCTTGGAGATTTCTAAAAATTTAGATGATCCTTCTAAAGTTGAAGAATTACTAAAAATATTTGAGGAAAGAAAAAAAGAGCCAATTGATTTCCGTAGAAGTGGAGTTATTACTTTATTTACAGGTGCTGGCTTTTGTTTTTTTGGTGTATTCTTTTTGGGCTCTATCATGAAAGCCGTAGGGGCACTTATTTCTCTTATTGGGATAGGCACAGTCATAGCGGGATACTTGTACCCTAATACAGGAAAAGAATTAACTGATGCAGTTGAAGAGTACGAAAAAAAATAAATTTTGGGGAGAAATCATAAAAAACTACTCAACTCTCTTGAAAAATTAAGAAAATCGGCAGGTTTAACTCAGCAACAACTTTCTAATAGTGCAGAAGTTTCAAGAAAAAGTATTAATGCTATCGAAAATGGTATCTATGTACCTTCAACCGTTTTAGCACTTAAAATAGCTCACACTCTTCATTGTAAGGTGGAAGACTTATTTAAATTGCCTCAAAAAGAACTATTAAAAGAAAAAACCCCACTTAAAAGCGAGGTTAGTTAAGTGACCCCGGAAGGATTCGAACCCTCAACCCTCAGAGCCGAAATCTGATATTCTATCCAGTTGAACTACGGAGCCATTTTAAAACAAAAATAGTTTATTTGCAATAATTATTTTTATAATTAGTTAGTTTGCATATTATGAATTGGTTGACATATTCTTTAATTTTCTTTAACCCATTTATTTTATTGTTAAATGCTCAAGATTTTTCAGTAGATTCTTGGAGAGACCATTTACCCTATTCTAAAGTTAATCAACTGGCTTCTATAAGTGGTGTCTACTATGCTTCCACTCCCTATTCAATTATAGAATTTGATTATTTTACAAATGAAGTAAGAAAACTTAGCACTGTCAATGGATTAAGCGAAGTTGGTATTTCAGCAATAGTTGCTAATCAATCTCAACAGGCTTTATTAATTGCATATAGTTCCAGCAATATTGATCTTATAAAGGGGGACAATATTATAAATATTTCATCTATTTTAAACAGCTCTATTATTGGAGATAAAACAGTTTATAATTTATATAGCCACAGTAAGTATGTCTATATATGCTTAGGGTTTGGTATAGTGGTTATAGATATTGAAAAAGAAGAAATTAAAGATACTTACATAATAGGCGATAACAATTCTCAAGTAGCTGTATTAGACCTACACATTTCACAAGACTACATTTATGCCTTGACAAATGAAGAAATAAAATTTGCCAACTTAAGCAGCCCTTTTTTATCGGATGCAGGTATCTGGAACACTATCAACATTCCAATAGGGTCAAACATCAAAAATTTAGAATCAATAGACGAGGATTTTTATGCATTTGGCCCAACAAATATTATTTATAAATACCATAATAATAATTGGGATACAACTCTATTTTATCCTAATGAAAACTTAAGAAATTTTAAAGTTGACAATCAAAATTTAATAACATGTACTGATTCTTATGTAACCATCTACAGTCCCAATTTAGATACTTTAGAATTTTTTTATGCCTATAATGGTAATCCTGGCATCATTGCTAATGATGTTATTAATGGTAATGGTTACTATTGGATAGCCGATGAAACCAAAGGTTTTAGACGTTTAAAAAATAATTTTTCAAATAATAAGTCATTAATTGGTTACGGAGGTCCTTTTACTAATGAATGTTTTCATTTATCGACTGCGAGAGATCAATTATATGTTGCTTCAGGAAGAACCTATGGGTCTAATTGGAATAAGACATTTAACTGGCATGGAATATATCAATTTAATAATTCTTGGAATTATTTCAATAGAATAACCACTCCAATAATGGCCCAAGAAATTGATACTATTTCAGATATTGTATGGGTAACTGCTAATCCATTAAATGAAAATGAGTTTGTCGCATCTTCTTTTGGTGGAGGATTATTATTGTTTAATAACAATCAGTTTACAGAGCGATTTTCATTTTACAATTCTTCTTTACAAACTAGGATTGGTCAAAGTGGTAATAGTGTTTGTATTGCAGGGACATGTTATGATAATATGGGGAATTTATGGATAGCTAACTCTTTCACTACTTCACCGCTTTCTGTGAAAACTAATGAAGGTGCGTGGCAATCTTTTTACTGCGGGCCTCTTGCTACAGATAAACTATGTACAGATTTAATTGTGGATAATCAGTATGGTTATATATGGATGATTGTTAAAGATGTTGGATTGGTTGTATATGATTACAATCAAACCATATTTGACTTGAGTGATGACCAATACAAAATTATTGGAACAAGTTCAGGATCTGGTTCTTTGCCAAGTAGCAATGTAAATACGTTAGCCATAGATAATGATGGAGAAATTTGGATAGGGACTGATAACGGACCTACCATATTTTACAGTTCCTACCCAATATTCAATGAAACCAATTTTGATGCCCAAAATATTCTAATTGAAATTGATGGTACCTTACAATATCTTTTACAAAATGAAATAATTACAGATATTGAAATTGATGGAGCCAATAGAAAATGGATAGCTACAGATGGAGGAGGATTGTTTTTAATGTCTGAAGATGGGGCAGAAACTATTTATTCATTATCTAAGGATAATAGCCCTCTTTACAGCAATAAAATCACATCTCTAGCAATCAACAACCAAAATGGTGAACTATTTATAGGAACTGATAAAGGAATACTTGGATATAAATCTACTGCAACTTCATCTAACATTGAGTTTACAAAACTTCAAGTTTATCCAAATCCAGTAAGACCAGATTATCATGGGAACATAGCTGTAACTGGCATGATGAAAAATGCTGAAGTTAAAATTACAGATGCTAGTGGCTTTTTAATTAAAACCATTTTTTCAGATGGGGGACAGGCAATTTGGGATGGTAAGGATAGAAATAACCAAGTAGTTGGTAGTGGAGTTTATTATTTTTTTGCAACATCTCAAGATGGGTATTCAAAAGCAAAATCTAAAGTTTTAATTGTAAGATAGTTTTAATCTTTATTCTGTGAATATCTATTTTCAGAAGAAAATTTTAGTTTTTAGTTAACTCTTATTTTTAGTATATGATTTGGTTAGATGTCATTTTACTATCACCATTATTATGGGGTGCTTATACTGGCTTTAAAAAAGGACTGGTTGCCCAAATATTAGGAATAATTAGTCTAGTAGCTGGAGTTTGGATTGGAACTCATTTTCAAGATTTAATAGAACCATTTATTGCTGAAAAAGTACAAGAAAAATACCTTTCAACTTTGAGTTTTATTATTTTATTTTTTGCTACTATAATCGCAGGAGCTATTATCACGAAAATTATTGAAAAATTCATCAATTTTGTTCAACTAAAATTACTTAATAAAATAGCTGGAGTTGTTTTAGGGATGATTAAAATATTATCTTTTTTAGTGATTATCATTTTTATCTTAGAGAGTTGGGATACTCAAAGTTTCATTATTAAAAAAACAACAAAAAATTCATCAATGGTTTATCCAATTCTTAAAAATATAGGTGATTTGGTTTTACCTACAATAAATCATTCCAATATTCTGGACCAATTACCAAATACCAATAAAGTAATTATCTAAATCAAAGTTTAATTACATTTGTTAGGTGTATTTCTCAGANTTAGGTAATCAAAATTCATCCAGAGACCAATTAATAAATTTGTTTAAACAAGCTAGGGTCCCTCACGCTATTCTCTTAAGTGGGCCTCCAGGATGTGGTCATTTACAATTAGCACTTTCCTTTTCTGCACTTTTATTATGTGAATCCCCTAAAGAAAATGATGCATGTAAAAGTTGTTCATCTTGTNTCAAGTATGAGAAATTACAACATCCAGACTTACATCTTTCTTTTCCAATCCACTTATCAAAAACGGAACATTCAGAGACATCAGACGATAGAAGAGAATTATTTGTGTCCAACTTAGAAAAGTATAAATGTTTCAGTAAAAAAACTTGGTATTCTTCCATGGGGAATGAAAATAAGCAAGGAGTAATTGGGGTAAAAGAAAGTCAATCAATTATCAATAAAATGAATTTTAAATCTTTTTTTGGAGGGGCTAAAATACTTGTAATGTGGTTGCCAGAATTTATGAATTTACAAGCATCCAATAAACTTTTAAAATTAATTGAAGAACCCGCTGAAAACACCTATTTTATTCTGGTATCTGAAAACAAGAACAAAATTTCACCAACAATATCTTCAAGATTACAAAACATAGTTGTTCCAAAAATGGAATTAAATGCAATTTCAAAATTCATGGTGAATAATTTTCAAATTGTTGAATCAGAAGCAAAAACTATAGCCAATTTATCGNACGGGAACTTAAATAAAGCTGTCTCATATCATTTAAATTCAGGGACATCAGCTTTAAATATGTCACTTTTTATAAAGTGGATGAGATTATGTTATTCAAGAAATATTGCAGACACTATTGATTGGGTTAACGAACTTTCAAAAATGGGTAGAGAACAAATTAAAGACTTTATTAATTATACGTTAGAAATGAGCAGAAANTGTATTTTAGGCAACTTTTCTATTGAAAGAAGTGAAGTAAAAGAGGAAGAAGAAAAATTTTTAAAAAAATTCCAACCATTCATCAACCATAAAAATATTTCAGAAATAAATACCTTAATGAATGATGCTTATTACCATCTTGAAAGAAATGCTAATCCTAAAATTTTAATGTTAGACGTATCTTTACAGTTATATAAATTATTAAGAAAATAAATTTTAAAATCTTTAAATAAAATTATGAAATCACAATATTTATTTACANTAGCCATTGTTGCTCTTCTTTTAGGTTGCTCTAATGAGAATACGATAGTTAATGAATATGTAGNTATACCTAATTCAAAATTTTCTTTTTTAGATACCGTTAATTTTCAAGTTCAAATTAATGACACTGTAAATCCTCATGATGTTTTTTTACAACTTAGAACATCTACTGATTATAAATGGTCTAATATGTTTATTTTTTCTGATATTATGTTTCCCAACAAAAAAATAAGGAGTGATACCTTCCAAATATTTATTACTGATAAAAAAGGTCATTGGAAAGGCAATAAATCAGGAGCTATNGTAAACTTCAATCATTATCTATATAGAAATATTATATTTCCTATTAAAGGGCAATACCAGTTTAAATTTAANCAAGCAATGAGAGATACCATTTTAAATGAAGTGATAAGTTTGGGATTAAAAATTAATAAGACCAATAACAAAACCTTAAAAGATTAATCTTTTTGTGAACGTACTAAATAAATCTAAACTTCCACANATAGGNACTAACATTTTTACCAAAATGTCCNTGTTGTCAGCCCAGTATAATGCCATCAATCTATCTCAAGGTTATCCAGATTTTGAAGTAGACCCAGAACTTATTAGTTTATCTAAAAAATATTTTGACTTAGGATATCACCAATATGCTNCAATGCAAGGGGTATTAAAACTGAGGAAAGCTATAGCTAAGAAACATTTCCAACTTTATGAAAAATATTATGATGAAGAAGATGAAATAACAATTACATCAGGNGCAACTCAAGCTATTTTCACAACAATTTCAGCATTTATAAATCAAGGCGATGAAGTAATTATTTTTTCTCCATCTTATGACTGCTATGAGCCTGCAGTTACTTTAAATAAAGGAAAATCTGTTTTCATTGAACTAGAATCTCCCAACTTTAAAGTTGATTGGCAAAAAGTGGAGCATATTATATCTTCAAAAACAAGAATGATTATTATCAACAACCCTCACAACCCTTCTGGATCTATCCTTAATAATCGAGACATGCTTAATTTAGAAATAATTGCAGAAAAATACAATCTTTTAGTTCTTAGTGATGAGGTTTATGAACATTTAGTATATGATGGGAAAAGCCACCTTTCAGTATGTCAATATCCTAATTTATTTAAAAGATCTGTTGCTACATTTTCATTTGGAAAAACTTTTCATATCACAGGTTGGAAGTTAGGGTATGTGTTAGCTCCAAAAGATTTGATGATTGAAATAAGAAAAGTTCATCAGTTTAATGTTTTTTCTTGTAATCATCCATTACAATTAGCTATTTCAGATTATATAGAGAAGAAAGAAAATTTTTTGAAGTTGAGTAATTTTTATCAAAAAAAAAGAGATTTGTTTTTAGAAATAATTGCCGCATCCAGATTTGAGGCAATTCCTTGTAAAGGAACTTATTTCCAACTTTTAAACTACTCTAGAATATCTAAAATGCCTGATAATGAAATGGCTGAAGAGCTGATTAAAATTAATGGTGTTGCAAGTATACCTGTATCTGGATTATCCTCTTCTAATATTGATGAAAAAAATTTAAGATTTTGTTTTGCTAAAAAGGAAGAAACTCTAAAAAGGGCAGGAGATATATTGATAAAAATATAATTATCCACAATCTTATCTTAAGATTTGATTTTACAGTAATAAATCTCACTTCTAATTTCTTTTACTTTTATTGTCATGAAGAAATTAAGTATTCTTTTATTTTTCATTATTCTACAAAATATTCACGCCCAAAATATAATTGACGTTTATTGTTCTGAAGACTCCTGTAGTCATATTGTTATTGATCCTGAAATGTTAGTTGTTGAAAGGTGGGATACACTGCCTCAATCTAAATTTTGGAAAACTGTAATTAACACAACAAAAGATACATGTATTATAAATATTGCAAGTAATCGACAGATTTTAGATTATATAGATAGAGATTTTTGGTTTAGTCAGACTGAAGAAGAAAAAAAAGACTTTAAAGATTCTATTGTTGATTATTTGTGTTTGGATTCTAACACCAAACTATATATAACAACAGGCAAAAAAGAATTTTATCAAATTGAGGAAGTGATACCTTCTATAGCAAGTGCTATAGAAATTTTTCATGCTAATGGAGTGGATCCTTGGTATGCGCAATCTATTCTGTTAATTGAGAGNCCGGCCCAGCTGAAATACTCTAGTGTAGGCGCTTATGGACCTTTTCAAATTATGAAAAGAGTTGCTAGAACAATGGGGTTAACTGTCAATAGATATGTTGATGAAAGAAAAGATTTTAATAAATCTGCTTTTGCTGCGAGTGAGTTATTAAAAACTATTTGTATTCCACAAGCTAGAAGAATTCTTTGTAACATGGATGATATTGACCCTGAAGGAAACGAATTATGGTTTAAGTTTTTAGTGCTACACATTTATCATGCTGGAGCTAAAAATGTAGAATCTTTACTAAGTCAACTTAATGAACCTATGCAAGGAATGGAGTTAATTCAGTGGATGTGGAAAAATGAATATGGTAATTTTAAAAATGCATCTCAAAATTACTCTCAAATTGCCATTGCAGCAATGCTTACTTTAAAAGACATAGTTCTTTCTGATTGTGACTATATATTTGACTGTGATAATTACAACTATATAGAGAATTAATGAATTCTTTTCTTAAACTGCTTACCAATATTTTCATATTAGTATTTGCTTTAGTTTCTTTTTTCTATCACAACTATGACTACGGCTGGGAGATTACTTTTTTTAAGGAAATAACTCTTTTTTTCCCAATTATTATTTTGATTATGTGGGGGTTTAAATCTTTTTCGAGGTGGAAAAAACTAAAAATTTTTAAAAACCATAAGGGATATAAGCTATCTAATTCTGGCTGGAAAAAAGCTGTTTTTAATGAAACTCTACCATTTTATTTCTACATCCCTTTAGGATTGATTTTGTTGATGTACGTAAGCAATACCAATTTATTTTTAAGTTCATTAATNTTTATAATATTAGAAAGTGTTTTTTTCCNAATTCTTGGAAGAGATAATTTCAAAATAGTGATCACTAACCAATCAATAATTATTGCTNACAATACAAATCATTTTATATTCTGGAATAAGGTGAAAAGTATTTCATTTCAGTATGGTGGTGCTATGATTATCTTAAAAAACAATAAACAATATTACATTAATGAATCAGACTTTTTGAGTTTTAAAAAATGGAAAAAAGCTATTAAAAATGAAGCTATATTAAAAGAAATTTATGTGGAAGATTAATTTAAATACCACTTACAATAGTTGATTCTAGCTCTCTCAAATATTTTAATTTTTCAAAATTAGGAGCATATACATAGCCCTCCGCTGTTATAATTTTAGTTTTATTATGATTTAACCAAGAATAACTCACAAAGGGTCCCCCCATCTTGTCATTTTGCATTCGCCAGCAACCATTAACCATTTTAACATATTTATTATTAATATAAAACGAACTGTCAGTAATTTCATTGATGCCATTTTTGGATGTAACCATATAAGAATTATTTTTTTTTCCAAGAAGAAACTTTTCTCCAATGGAATCTCTACATTTTAAAATGTTATTTTTTTGAAATTGATTTTTGTTAATATAAGGAGATTGATATATGATAATACCTTTTTGAATTTCATGGGAACCATTTTGGTCTTTTTGAATTTCTAACTGACTCCACCACCAAAAGTTTTTATTTTTTTTATTAAGTGTTATTTTTTTAGAAGCTTTAAATTTTAGTGAATTTTCACCTTTTAACTCATTAGAGATATTATTTTGGAATGACCATCTTTCAGCTATTTTTTTTAAGTTGAAATCTTTTATTATAGATTTTAATTCATTAGCATTTTTTTGAAAATATTGTTGTGCTATGTCTGATGATTTAAATTTTAGTTCTATTATTATTTGGTTTCTTGACCAAAGATTTTGTTTAATAATAGGGGCCATATTATTAGGATGATGTTTATCAATATCAATAAATACAAAACAGTTATTATTCTTTATATTTTTTAAAATCTTATTGGGAACTACAAAGTCTATTTCATATTCTTTCTCAAATGGAAGTGGGGTAGTTTTTACAAGCCTCTCAAATGAATTTTCTATTTGTTTTCCTAAATCACTTTTCCAATATTTTTTTTCTAAACCAAAGAGAATTTCACCATAATTATTTTTTGTTTTAGGCTTAAGTAGATTTGGGTTATAGTCATCATCACTACATGAGTTAAATAACACCATAATAATTAATAGTAAATATGGATTGATAAGTTTTATAAACATAATNTTATTCCATATGAATAATTATAAATATTTGAGAAAAGAGTAGAGTAGTTTGTCAAATTTGTCTGGAAGTAAGCACCAATATTTTTCCATATTATCTTAAAACAACCTGANAGATAATAATTTTCAAAGAAAAAATCATTTTTAACGAAATAATTATAAACTTGATCACCATCATTATATCTNAAATTATTTTTTCCATACCACAAAAAATGATTGGTCAATTCGATTTGAGTTTTTAAATTTTTGTTTTTCTTTTTTATTGGTATCCAACTCAAGTTTATTGGAATATTTAAAAAATGATGATTTAGATTATTTCTTTTCACATTAAGCATATTTAAGTTAAAAAAAACTANACTATCTCTTACAATATTTAAAGAATTATAACCAAGGTTTAATTTATTTTTTTCTAACCCCAANCCTACAAATATTTTAAATAAATCATTTTTTAATTTAAACGATTTTAGGTATAAATTAAATTTAAAATTAGATGAATTAAACTTGTTGTAAGGAATTGCACTAAAATCATTGTTGCCCCTAAATAGACTTATGTTGTTTAATTGTAAATTTCCATAGGAAATTCCTAATCTTAATGAATGATTAAATTCTTCAGTTTTTATTTCTTCATCTTCAAAACCCCATTCATTAGTTTCATTATTTTTAGTAATAATAATGATTTTAGAATTTTTATATTTTAATGAAAGCGTATCATTAAACTGAGCATTTAAACTGGAAATAGATAAATTGAAAAATAATAAAACAGTAGATAGAATAAAAATTTTCTGGAAAAAGTATGGTATATATTTTGTAGATATATGGCAATANCTGGTGATAATAATCATTTTTCTAATTGGACTAATTTTTATATTATAATTATCTTAAAGCAAAAGAAGAACCTCCTATCAAAAATCCATCATTATAAATCTCTACTTTAAAATTCCCGGCTTCAATTGTTCCAATTATTTCATGATATATACAAACATCCATACTTTCATTTTGATAATTAACAGTTCTTTTAGAACTCAATGAAATATTCTCTCCATTAGAACTAATAATTGTAATAGGTTTTTCTGAAAGAAGGGTTTTACTACTTTGGTCAACAACCCTAATGTATATATCTTTATCTCCAGCNTGAGATAGTTTGTTTTCTAAAAGCGAAAAACAAGCTTTAACCATATTAGTTTTTGAAGCTCTTGTTGTCTCACTTTGAGACCCAGAATTTCTGATTCTAATAGCAGAAACAGTTATATTACTAGCTTGTAAAACAGCGCCTAAAGCCACTTTTTTTTGTAAGTCTTTATTTTGTTTTTTAAATACTGAATTTTGATTGGAAACTTTAGTTAATATGTTAGTTTTTTCTGTCAATGAATTGGAGAGATTTATATTTAAAGTATTTAATGAATCAATAGTATGAATATAGCCCTTCATAATTCCTCTTAATGTTTCAGCTTCTTTTTTAAGAGAAAAAATCTTTCTCCAATCTCTTTTAGATTTACCATTTAGTTTTTCAACTTTACTTATTAAATTNTTTATTTTTTCTCTTTGCTGATTAATACTGTCTAAAACCATAGTATTACTTTCTTCTAGACTATCATAAGAACTTAGCATTAACTTCAAATTATTCTTTAAATTTTCTGTTTTTGAAGAGGATAAGGCATCTTCATTTATTAGAATTTGATTCATTTCATCATTTTCTAATAANAGGTTAGAAAGTTCTTTGTTAATTTCATGATTTTCTTTATTAAGATTACTTATTAAATATCCAGTGTAACCAAGAGCGATTATTAAAAGAAGAATAATTATTGAAGAATAGTTTTTTTTTCTTGATTCTGAATCTTTCATATTAATTTTAATATAATGTAATAATTCAACACTATTTATNATAATCACAAAGTTAACATATCTTGATTAAAGAATTTATCCAGCTCATATATCCCGATTATTGTTCAGGGTGTAATCAACAATTACAATTTTCCGAAAAAGGAATTTGTTCTTCTTGTTTAGTAGAGGTTAGGAATTTTTCTCACACAGCATCTAATATCCCCTTTGGAAGAAATATCGTTAAAGAAGAAATATATGTCTTTAAAAATTTTAAAAATCCACTAATTCAAAAAATGATTTATGAAATTAAATATAATGGGAACAAGTCTACTGCTTATGTCCTAGGAATTGAGTTGGGGTGTTTGATAAAAAGATTTAAGAAAGTTGTAGATTTTGATATTATAATACCAGTTCCAGTTAGTAAACTAAAAATGCAGCATAGGGGTTATAATCAATGTCAATTGATTGCGGAAGGGATTTCAAAAATTATAAAAATACCTATAGATTCTAATTATTTAATTAGAAATAATAATATGACTTCTCAAGTTAAAAGCTCTCGTTATAAGAGATGGTTAAATGTAGACAATGAGTATCAATTAATAAAAAAACTAAAAAATGATAGAAGAATNTTACTAATTGATGATGTTGTTACTACAGGAGCAACCATCAATAGTTGTTTAAATGCCATTCAAAAAAACAATGAATTCAAGATTACAGTTGCTGCTTTGGCAGGGAATAAATTTACTTAGATTCTTTTTCTGGGGTTTCTACAGAAGCTTCAATCTCAANGCTTTCTAACTGCCCATCTTTAAAGGGCCCTTCATAGGTAGCTTTTTCTTTTACCCAACGATACTTTCCTATTCCATTAGTNAGTCCTTGTTTCCAGTGCCCATCATATGTATTACCGTTTTTCCAGGTATATTTTCCAATTCCATCTCTTTTACCAGCAATAAATTGACCTTTATATTTATCACCATTTTCATAATTAAAATCTCCAAACCCATGAGGTTTTCCTTCAACCCAGTATCCATCATANGAACCTCCGTTTTCCCAGAAAAATGTTCCATGACCTCTATGACAATTTCCTTTAACACATTGTGAATAAGAGGCTAAGGAAGCTAAAGAAAAAAGAGTAATTGCAAAAATATTTTTCATAATGTTATTATAAAATTTTTTATAAAATTAATAAATTAAAATAAACAAATAACATGCCATTTTCTAAATAATTTAGAAAAAATAAGAAATTAATGAATTAAACTATTTGCATAATCAATATTCTCCGACTTTATTTTATTGGAAAATCTCTTAATGTCTACGCTAGCTCCTACTTTATTTTCTAACAATTCATTTATTAAAAGCGGAGCCATTAAAACAGCTTTACTTCCCATCCCATTTATAATATATAAGTTTTTTATTATAGGATGTTCTCCAATTAATGGTTTTCTATCACTTGTTGTTGGTCTAAATCCATAATTTTGACTCAAAACTTCTATCTTGTCAAGGTTCATTACTTTTCCTATTTTTTTGAGCAACTCTTCTCTAGCTTCTTTAGTATTAGATTCTAAATAATCTCTATGATTATAAGTTGATCCTATGGTGAATTTTTCAGCATCAATGGGCAGTGAAAAAACTCCACTATTTAAAATGAAGTTGGGTAAATCGCTTGATTTTACATTAATTAATTCTCCTTTATTTGGTATGATAGGTAAATAATTAAATATGGGGTTTTCAGTTGCATTTACGCCTTGACACATAAATATTTTTTTAAAATTATCTCCCTTATAAAAAAAGAATTTATTTTTAAATTCAAGTTTTTCAAATTGAAAATTATCATTTGAAATATTTTGAGAATATTTATTTTTTAAAAAATCAAGAAATTCTGTTATTTTAAGTCGACTTGCTGTTTTAACTAACCCGCTACCATANGGATGATTTATATTTTTTATAGGATTTTCATTTATACTTATAACACTATTGTAAATATTATCAGAAGATTTTCCTGTCCAATTATTTTNTTCTTCAAATGAGCTGAAGATTCTGAGAAGTGAGTGTTTTTTATAAAATTTAGTTCCATTAAAACGATCAAAATTCTCATAATACTCATCACTAAAATCAAAAAATTCTTTTCCCCTCCAAGAAAGTGTGCCTCTTTTTAAGGCCATAGGGTGCATAATACCAGCAGCTACCNTTGAGCTAGAATTAACATTTTCGTAATTTATGATTTTAAATTTATCAGAAATATTAGCTAAGTTATTTGCTAAAATAGATCCTGTAATTCCTTTTCCAACAATTAAAAATTCATAATCCATTTAAAATGAAACATCTTTAAAACAAATAGCCAACCCAAAAAACACCAAAAGACAACCTATGCCTATCCCAATAATTGCCAACGTACTGTTATTTAACCTCTCTTTTAGCTTACTTGAAAAATATATTTTAAAAATATCTACTAAGAACATAGTAGATAAGGTTATTCCAAAAAAAGTTAATAATTCAATATTAGTTAATTTTAATTCATTTGTGGCATAAGTGCATGCTGCAATCCAAAACACTAAAACCCCAGGATTAATGGCATTTAACCCTATGCCTTTGATAATTAGTTGAAACGGGTAAATGATTAAGTTAGAACTTTTAGTATCAACNGCGTTTAAATTATTGATTTTTGTATCAGCCTCTTTTTTTTGCANGTAATTTTTTCTAATTGAAAACAATCCNAGAAGAATAAAAACAGAGCCAGCTATATATTGTAAAGAATTATTGGTAGATAACCACAAGTTAATTTTTTCAGCTATAAAAAAGGCAGCTAGTAAGTATATAGCGTCGCTTAGTAAAATTCCTAAATCAAGGAATAGTGCTGACTTAAAACCTTTTTTAATACTTGTTTCTATTAAAATAAAGAAAGCTGGACCAAGCATGAAGCTGATCATGATCCCAAATAAAATTCCTTTTTGGAATAAAAGCATTATCAAATTTACTTAAATAAACAAAAAAACCGCCAGAAGGCGGTTTTAGTACTTAATAGTAAATAAGAGTGTTAATTAGCCTTTTTTAACAAAAGGAAGACCAGTTTTTGGACTCTCTACAACTTTTTTACCTGAAGGTAAGTCGCAAGCGTTAGATCTTTCGTCTTTGCAGAAGTAATAAATTGTTTGATTTCTTCCGCCTCTAAGAACCACATCTTTTGTATGTAAATAGTAACTTTTNCCTTTACTATTTTTATAAGAATAACCCATTTTTGATAATTTTTAATTAATAACTAAAGTGAATATATTAAAAATAAAGCTAAAATCCTCTTTAAATGCGAATTTATAAGCAATTATTTGAAAATAATTTTACAGAGGTAATAATTGTTGATTGTTTTTAGCGTCTATTTGACGCAAAAAAAAATGAAATTTTTCAATGTATTTTAATTTAAAAAAACTTATACGAAAATAATATTTCTNCCTGTTATAATTGAATATTTATAGTGTAATTTAAATACATTTTTTCACTTGAAAATTAGTTAGCTTAATTTTCCTTACTTCATTTCAAACAATAGTTGAATTATTCAGCGTAATTTTAGAATACTTAATTTAAAAAGTTTAAAAATTTTGATTTTAGAAATCTTCCACCATTGCGATTAAGCACATTTAATCATCACAATATAAAGTTAATACACTAAGAAAACACAAGCAATATTACTTTAATATGGTAGGTCCACCTGCTTTTTCAAATAAAACATAAACCTTATCTACATTATCTAAGTAGTCAACTACTCTAGGGTTTATTTTATTATAAAGTTCTTTAGCCATTTCAAAACTTTTCATATGTAGGGCCGTAGGTCCATAGGTATTAGAATACCAGCCCCCCCTTGCACTTGATAATCGGTCATTAATTGTTAAAAAATCTTTCTCACCAAGTTCTTTTCTAGTTTCACTGCCTCCTAAAGTCCTATTTAATTCATTCATCTTATTTANGAGCGTATAAATTTCTTTGGTTAATTGTTCTTTGTTATTATTTATGAATTTAATATTTGCTTTCATAGTCCTAACAATATTATTGGCTTTTTCAAACTCATATTGAGAAGATCTTAATTTAACAGTGAAATCTGCAAGTGATTGGTAATAATTGTCATGTTCATTTGCTAGAGGGTTTGTAAGAACATTAGATCTTAGGCGTTCTACCTTAAGAGAAACAGGACCACCTAAGAAAGAAAGAGAAACTCCTTGTCTTTTAAAAATGCTTACTTCATAAATTCCAGGATCTACTTCTCTGTACATAGCGCCACCATAACGCCAACTTCTCCCTTTATTATCACTAGCCTTAACGACAGTGGTATTGAAAGTACTTAAGTCCCAGTTTATTCTATTAAGTCCTTTTTTTAAAGGCTTTATTATTTGTTTTACTACATCTCCTTCTTTNTTTTTTATCTCTATTAAAACTTCTGGTTTATCATCTATTTTTTCTTTATCTAAAGCTTTCCAACCTTGAAATGGAATATCTTCTTTTTTGGCTTGGTATTTTTCAATGGCAATCAAAACTTTCTTTATGGTTTTATCATCCATTTTNGTTTTGGCTTTTATTTCACTTATTTCAGCATCTTTGATATTTTTAAAATTATATCCAGCATCTTTTAGTTTCTCCAAAATATTTTCGTCTAACCCAGCTGAATTTTCTTTCTCAACCCGTTTTTGTGTTAATGATTTATATCCCTCTTTTATGTAATAACTTATGGTTGCCCCGTATTTAGGGTTTTGAGTTTTGAATGNTGCAGACCCATCACTTCTTGTCCCTCCTATTTCTGGGGTATATTGGAGTGCTTTTCTAGGCTCAAATAAGATTGCCTCCTGATTAAGTGAATTTTCTGTAAAGTCTCTAATAGGACTATAATCATCTAATACATAAAAACTTCTTCCAAAAGTAGCTAATACCAAATCATTTTCTCGCCTTTGAATNGTTAAATCTCGCACCGGAATTGTAGGTAATCCATTTGAAAATTTATNCCATTTTTCTCCTTGATTAAGACTAATATAAACACCATACTCAGTACCAAGAAAAAGCAAATTTGGATTTTTATGGTCTTGAACAATTCGCCAAATCAGAGTATTTTCAGGAATTCCGTTGGTAATTTTTTTCCACGATTTACCTCCATCTATGGTTTTAAATAAGTAAGGTTGATAATCTCCAAATTTATGATTATCTAAACAGATGTAAGCTTTTTTAGAATCAAATAAATCTGTTTTTAAATCGTTAACAAATGCTGAGGCTGGAGTTTTTGGTAATTTATCAACAGTCATTTTAGTCCAATTTAGTCCCCCATCTTTTGTAGATTGTATAAGACCATCATCTGTTCCAATATATATTATGTTAGAATCTAATTTTGATTCGGAAATGGATGTAATAGTATTGTAAGTTGACATAGCATAAACGTCCCAAGCATTATCTATACTTTGAACTCTGCCCATAATCGGCAATGAAAATCGTTCCTCATTCTTGGTTAAATCTTTTGAAATGGGAGTCCAACTATCTCCACGATTGTTTGATTTCCAAACACGTTGTGAACCAAAATATAAAGTTTTAGGATTGTGATGACTTACTAAAATAGGAGAGTCCCAATTAAAACGTTCATAAGCTTCATCAATTCCTTCTTGAGGTCTTATATTTACGACTTCTCCAGTTGTTCTGTCAATCCTATTTAAATACCCTTCTTGTGATTGAGCATAAACTATATTAGGATTGTTAGGTTCAGTTGCCGGTTGATGTCCATCACCACCTAGCAATACAAACCAATCTGAATTAGAAATACCATCTCTTCTAAGAGTTCTTGAAGGACCTCCTTGAGTATTGTTGTCTTGTGTCCCTCCAAAAATATTGTAAAAAGGAGTTGCATCGTCTACTGCAAGTTTATAAAATTGGGTAATGGGTAAATTACNAACAAANTTCCAATTTTTGGTATCATCAAANGTTTCATAAATACCACCATCGGTACCAACTAANATATANTTGGGATCATTTTTTTTAAAAACCATGGCATGATTATCAGAGTGCTTTCTACTTTCTTTCATGTAAGAAAATGTTCTTCCTCCATTTTCAGAAACTAAAACTCTAACATTCATAAGATAAATTTTATCAAATTTATGAGGAGAAGCAACTAATTCTTGATAATAATGTGGTCCTGTTCCAGCCGAAACAGTCTCTGACATTTTCACCCAACTTCCTCCAGAATTTGCAGATCTATATACTGCTCCTTTTCGTCTCTCTGTTTCTACAGCAGCATATAATATGTCTGGATTCATAGGAGAAATAGCTAGTCCAATTTTCCCCATGTTTGAAGAAGGCAGTCCCTTGTTGATTTTTTCCCAATTTTCCCCACCGTCTGTACTTTTATATATAGATGTTCCAGGACCACCTCCAATGTAAGAAGCAACATTTCTATGGCGTTGCCAACTCGCACAATATAATATATCTGGATTCCTTGGATCAATTATTATGTCAGTCACCCCAGTCCATTCATCAATTTCTAAAGTGTTTTTCCAGGATTTTCCACCATCTACCGATTTAAATAGACCTCTGTCTCCCCCCGAACTCCATAATGGCCCTTGAGAGGCAACCCAAATAATATTAGAATTTTTTGGGTGAATAATTATCTTAGAAAGATGTTCAGATTTTTTTAATCCTTTATTTTTCCAAGTTTTACCTCCATCTGTACTCTGGTAAATCCCATGACCAATTCCAACATGTCTACCACCAACATTTTCTCCAGTACCCAGCCAAATAGATTCATTATTATTAGGATCAACAGAAATACAACCTGTTGAATAAAACGGCATCTTTTCAGTTAAAGAAGTCCAGGTAGTCCCAGCATTAGTTGTCTTCCATGCACCTCCAGAGCCTACGGCTACATACCAAGTATTTTCATTTTTTGGATCAATAGATATATCAGCAATTCTACCAGACATAAATGCTGGGCCAACACTTCTAAACTTAAATCCTTTCAGAGCTGTTTCAATAAAAGATGTTTTGTTTTTTTCTTGGGAAAATAGATTTGTGACAATAGTAAAAGTTAAAGCTAAGGCTAATATTCTACGGATTTTCATAGCAGATAATAATTAATAGTATTACTAAAAGTAAAAAAAAATGAATGAGGATAGAAAAATGACGAATTTAAAAAGCTAATAATTTATTTCTAGTCAGTCCAAGAAATTAAAAAAGTATGAAACAAATAGTATCCTATCTTTTCATTTTAGATGAATTTATAAATATTAACTATATCTTTCGGCAAATATTTATTAAATTTTTTTACTATGAATTCTACGAATGCTAATATTATAAATTCTGTTTGTTTAATTGTCATTGGTTTATGGGGATACTTTGAAGTTTCTTCTCCTACAGCACTAATTCCTGTTGGTTTTGGAGCTGTTTTAATTTTGTGTACACCCGGAGTTAAAAAACAAAATAAGGTAATAGCGCATGTTGCTGTTCTTTTAACCTTAGTTATTTTAGTTGCTTTAGCCGGAATGAGACTACCTAAATCAATAGAAAAAGGAGGCTTGGGCCTGGTAAGAGTTTTTTTAATGATTGGAACTTCTGCCTTATCAATGGTTTATTTTATAGGGAGCTTTATAGCAGCTAGAAAAGCTAGAGAGAAGAGCTAATCCTTAATTAATTTGACTAATTTTTGGAAAAAGCAGTTTTAGTAGGTATCAATTACAGTTCTCAAACTAGTGGTCAAACAAAAGAGTTTTTGGATGAGTTAGAGTTTTTGGCTCTTACATCAGGTGCGAAAACCACTAAAAGATTTACTCAATCTCTCAAAGTAGCTCATTCAACAACTTTTGTTGGGAAAGGAAAGCTAAGTGAAATTGAAGTATTTGTAAAAGAAAAAGAGATAGACTTAGTTATTTTTGATGATGACCTATCACCTTCTCAACTTAGAAATATTGAAAGGCAATTATGCTGTAAAATACTAGATAGGAGTAATTTAATTCTAGATATTTTTGCAAGTAGAGCAAGAACAGCACATGCTAAAACCCAGGTAGAATTAGCTCAGTACCAATATCTATTACCTCGATTAACTAGAATGTGGACACATTTAGAACGACAAAAAGGGGGTATTGGCATGAGAGGACCTGGAGAAACTCAAATTGAAACGGATAGAAGAATTATCAATCAAAAAATAAGTAATCTCAAACAAAAGCTAACAAAAATAGATAAGCAAAAATCTGCTCAAAGGAATAACAGAGGAAATATGGTTAAAGTTGCTTTGGTTGGCTATACGAATGTGGGTAAATCCACACTTATGAATATTATTAGTAAATCTAAAGTTTTTGCAGA
>NYYE01000028.1 GCA_002686655.1 Crocinitomicaceae bacterium
TTTATTTAAGATTTTATTAAGTAAATCATAAATTCTCTTACTGTTACCATTAATATGTCTTCTCAACCAAAAACCAACAATTCTCGCTTTTCTACTGTAAGTTCCTCTATAACCAACGTTTGAATCTTCTGACACCCATTCCTCACCATAATTTAAAGTTAAATAGTCAATACAGTCTTTATTTTCTTTTACTATGTTCATGTATTTTTCAGCTTCTGAGTCTATTCCTTTTTCGTTTAAAATATTATATACTTTATATAAATCTTTCAACTCATTTGAAAAATAAGGGAAATATTTTTTATAAGATAAATCTTCATCTTCGTCTACAATTTTAGATACCCAACTAAACAATTGAGGATTATAATTGCAAACATCATAATTATTACGCTCAATGCTGTTATTTAAACCCGAAATAAATTGAATAACATCTTCAAAAGATGTATAATTTGGGTTCATTAAAAAATTCTTTATTTCTGTATTCTGTAAGTTGTCAGATAATTGTAATTCACTTTCTTCGATAATCTTTTCTTTAAAAGTATAAAACTCGTTATTAGCTCTAATTCCTAAAACATTATTTTTAGAATCCATTTCAAATGCAACTGATTTGTAACTATCGAAATATGGACAATCATCTGATACTTGAAAAACTAATGGATTTATAGTAGGCCAAAGAGACCAAGAAACTCCAGCTTTATTTTCCCATATGAAACCATTTCCATCTTTCATAGTTTTTATTGTTATAAAATGCCAATCATTTTTTCCTCTATTGTCATATAAATGTGATTCATATAAACCAGGAAATTCATATATATAGCTTAAATCATTTATATTATTAATATTTAATAATAAACCAATACTATTTTTAATATTTTCCGTAAAAATGTATTTATCATTAAAATAGAAAAGACTATTAACTTGTTCTGAATAAAGATTTTCTAAAAAATAATTCAAATTACTTTTAGCAATAAATTTTGTAAATGGAGATAAAAATTCTGCAGGTTGGTTTAATAAAGTTTTTTCACCTTGTTTTACAATTAAAAAAGCATCATCATTTGTTTTACCCAGAACATTAATGTCACATATATATTTGGTATCTACATTTTTAAAAGTATACCAATGATTTCTAGCACTTCCCTCAAAAGTTACTTCACCATTTTTAAGAATAAGATCTGGTTTTTGGTCAATTGTTTTAGACTTTGACCAAGATGCATAACGATAGCTCCCATCTTCCATTTGATCAACCCATACGTTAAACTTACTTGTTTGCATGTAAACTTTAAAGGATTTAAAATTCTCTAAATCTTTCCAAATAATATTTCTTAGCCTTTCAATATCTATATTCTCTTTGTTTTTTTCAGGAACATATGGCTCTTCTAAAACAGTATGGGTACTTTGAAATTCTTCTTTATCTTCATTAGATATTTCATCCCTTAAATCTTGAGAACTATTAGTAATGGGTTTATTGGAAGTCTCACAAGAATTAAATAATGATGAAATAATTAAAAGACTAATAATTTTTTTCATAATCCAATTTATGAATTATTTTAAAAGCATCTCCTTTTGCTCTTTAATTTTAGGACTAGAGATATACTCATCAAAAGTCATCAATTTATCCAAACAACCATTAGGAGTTATCTCAACTACTCTATTAGCTACCGTTTGAGTAAAATGATGATCATGGCAAGTGAAAATCACAGTTCCTGGAAAATTTATTAAGGCATTGTTAAAGGCTTGAATAGATTCTAAATCTAAATGATTGGTAGGTTCATCTAACATTAAAAAATTACCACCTTTTAACATCATTCTAGAAATCATACATCTCACCTTTTCACCTCCAGAAAGAACATTAGCCATTTTAAAAGTCTCTTCTCCACTAAAAAGCATTTTACCCAAAAANCCTCTTATGTAAACCTCGTCTTTATTTGTTGAAAACTGCCTTAACCAATCAATTAGAGACTGCTTTTCATTAAAGAACTCTTCATTTTCGTTGGGTAAATATCCAGTTGTAATGGTTTGACCAAATTTAAAATCTCCCGAATCTGGATCACTAATTCCATTAAGAATTTCATACAGTGCAGATGTTGCTAAATCATTTTTACTAATAAGAGCTATTTTATCTCCCTTAGTAACATTTAAATTAAGATTACTAAATAACATTTCACCATCTAGTGATTTACTCATNTTATTTATGTGTAAAATTTGGTCACCTGCTTCTCTTTCAGAAGTTAAAATGATTGCTGGATACTTTCTGCTTGATGGTTCTATGTCATCTAAATTTATTTTTTCTAATAACTTCTTTCTACTTGTGGCCTGTTTTGACTTTGAGGCGTTGGCACTAAATCTAGCTACAAATTCTTGTAACTCTTTCTTTTTTTCCTCAGCTTTCTTGTTAGCACTATTTCTTTGTCTTAAAGCTAGTTGACTACTTTCATACCAAAAAGTATAATTTCCAGTATACATTTTTACTTTTTTAAAATCTATATCTACAATACTAGTACAAACAGTATCTAAAAAATGTCTGTCATGAGATACCACAATAACTGTATTCTTAAAATTTAATAAAAAATCTTCTAGCCATGTTACTGTTTGAATATCTAAATCATTAGTAGGTTCATCAAGAATTAAAAAATCTGGATTTCCAAAAATAGCTTGAGCTAACAAAACTCTAACTTTTTGATTTCCGTTAAGCTCTTTCAATGGTTTTTCATGTGAACCAACATCTATTCCAAGACCAGATAATAAGGAAGCTGCATCTGGTTCTGCATTCCAACCATCCATTTCTGCAAACTGTTCTTCTAGTTCAGCTGCTTTTATTCCATCTGCGTCAGAAAAATCTGGCTTACTGTAAATGGCATCTTTTTCTTTCATTATCGTCCACAAATCTTTATGCCCCATCATTACTGTATCAATTACTCTAAAGTCATCATATTCAAAATGATTTTGTTTCAATACCGCCATTCTTTTGCCAGCTTCTAAACTAACTGTGCCCTTATTAGCATCTATTTCACCTGAAAGGATTTTAAGAAAAGTAGATTTTCCAGCACCATTAGCTCCAATAACTCCATAACAATTATCACCATTAAACTTGATGTTAACTTCGTCAAATAGAACTCTTTTTCCGTATTGTAATGTAATATTATTAGCTGATAACATAATTTAATTTTTAAGGCCGCAAATATAGCAGAATCTTAAATAAAATTATTTATTAAGCAATAAACAAGTTTAAACTTATTTGACAATCAATTTTAAAGGTTTTATTTCTGGATGATTGTTGACCATTAACCAATAAACCCCATTTGAAATATTTTCACTATTTAGGATAAAACTTTCTTGATTTATATTTTCAATTTTATGAACCACTTTTCCCTGAATATCATAAAGAGAAATATCATAAATTTCATTAAAATTTAAAATCCTTATTTCTGTTTCTCCAATGAATGGATTAGGAAAAGCTACAATTTTAGACTGATTACCATAGTTAGTTTCTAATATGCTAGTAGATAAATCTTCATTGATATAGAAATTTACACTGATGCTGTCTCCAAAATTTCCTTGTCCTTCGCTAAGCATTAGTCCATTATAATCTTTTAGCATCCAACCACCATCAGTTCCACCCCACTCAGATGCTCCCAAACCGTCTCCAAAACCATCGTATAAAGTAAATTTATAACATGATAGTGGAGTTAAAGAGAGGGATCTTATAACACTATCATTAGCTTGTGGACCAGATCCATTAGCCTCACAATTATAAGGACCTTCTTGATGTATTATTCCGTTAACATCTGAAATAGTCCAATAGGTTTCTGCACAATAATCATCAAGGAGTAATTCTAAAACTACTGGACTTGTATAACTATCATTTATTGATAGATTTAAAACTTTAATACTATCACAACCTTGATAAGTAGTGTAATTATTGCTGTAAATACCACTTGATGAATATATTACACCATTCCAATTAAATGTATCACAAGTAGAAGCATAAATAGTATCGTTATACTCTGGAAGAATTTCTAAGAAAAGAGTTATTAAACTATCACAACCATTCACAGTTTGGATGGTATCATAAAAAGTACCACTTTGGGTAATAAAAGGATTATTATTCCATGAATATGGGCCACAGGAAACGACAGAATCTACAGAGTAACTATTATTTAAAATTGATATAAATAAAGTAACAACACTATCACAACCATTTACAGATTGTAAAGTATCTGTATAAATCCCTGAGCTATCATATATAGTATTATTAATTATTAAACTTGAACAAGAAATGACAGTATCTTGAGAATAATAGGTATTAATTATTGTAAGGTTTAGGATATTAATACTATCGCAACCTTGTACAGTTTGAAGACTATCAATATATGTTCCACTAGTTGTATAAATAGTTCCATTCCATGAAAAGTCATAACAACTTATCATATTATCTATATTGTTTACACTGTTATTAATCAATAAATCTAAAAATATTACACTATCACACCCTAAAGTTGAAGTGATGGTATCTCTGTAAAAGCCTGATTGATTATATTGGTTTCCGTTCCAATTAAAATCATCACAAGAAGTAATGTTTAAAGTATCTCCAATTGAAGAGTTATTTATTGTTAGGTTTAAACTAACAACACTATCACAACCTGAAGCATTCTGAAAAGTAGAAATGTAATCTCCTGATTGATTATATGAAATACCGCCCCACAAATATTCATCACAAGCAACTATGGTGTCATTTGAGTTATTTGCATTACCTACATTAACATTTAAAACCAATAGACTATCACAACCATAAATATTTGTTAAAGTATCATTTAAAATAACCGATTGTGTATAAACCAATCCATTCCAAATATAAAAATCACAAGCATTTACTTGAATCGTATCAAGACTTGTATTATGAATTATTAAGGACAACATAACCACACTATCACAACCATCTATTGATTGAAGTGAATCTATATAAAAACCACTTTGATTATAGTTATTTCCATTCCAGTTATAAATTCCGCAGGAAATGATAGTTTCTAAATGATTATAAGAATTATTTATAGTTAAATCTAATGTTACTATGCTATCGCATCCTTGGAAGTTAGTTAGTGTATAAGTTGCTGTATTATTATTTGTGGTATAAGTAATACCATCAATCCAGATAAAAGAATTACAAGCAACCTGAATATCAGTTCCATAGCTAGTATTATTTATTGTTAAATCTAGTGTTACTATACTATCACAACCTTGAAAGTTAGTAAGTGTATAAGTTGCTGTATTATTATTTGTGGTATAAGTAACACCATCAATCCACACGTAACTATCACATGCAACTTGAGTATCTGTACCATAAGTTGTATTATTTATCGTTAAGTCTAAAGTCACAATACTATCACAGCCATATAATGAAAGAAGAGTATCTATAAAAATTCCTGAGTTGTTATATAATGTTCCGTTCCAAACATATTGATCGCATGAAATTTGAACATCTGAAATCATATAAGAATAATTTATAGTTAGATCTAGTGTTACTATACTATCACAACCATCTATTGACTGTAAAGTATCTATGTATAAGCCAGTAGAATTATAATCTGTTCCATTCCAATTATAGTTATCACATGTACTAATAGTTTCATTTGTGAATTTTGTGTTATAAACTGTTAAATCTAATGTTACCAAACTATCACAACCATCTATTGATTGTAGTGTATCATAATAAATACCTGAAGAGTTATAATTAGCTCCATTCCAATTATAGTTATCACATGCAATTTGAGTATCTATAACATTAAATGAATTATTAATAACTAAATCTAGTACAAGAATACTATCGCAACCATTAATGGAAATCAAAGTGTCATAATATATCCCAGAGCTATAAAAATTACCTCCATTCCAATTGTAAAAGTCACATGATACAATGTTTTCAATCGTAATTTTTGTATGGTTAATAGTTAAATTTAATGTTATGACGCTGTCACAACCGTTTATTGTATGTAAGGTATCTAAATATACTCCACTAGTTGTATAGGTATTACCATTCCATTCAATACTATCACAAACTGTTATATTTTCAGTTGTAAAAGCCGAATAATTAATTATCATATCCATTGTTACAACACTATCACATCCAAAAATTGTTTGTAAAGTATCAATATATACACCACTATTTGTATAGGTAGTACCATTCCATTCCATACTATCACAAGCTATTATACTATCACTTGTAGAAGC
>NYYE01000009.1 GCA_002686655.1 Crocinitomicaceae bacterium
CAAAATAAAGGAAACTTTCATATTGATGATATGAAAATAGTGCCACATAAGCATCAATATTCTATTAGTTCAGATTTAATGAACAAAGAATTTAATTCTTTCCCTGTAATTCTGGGTAATGAAAAAAAATATTGGTGGGGTGTAAACAATGAATACTCTGATAATTTTAGTTTTATTACCAGCTCTATATTTAAAGATTCTATTGCTGATTCAGATTTTGAAAATCTTTTACCAGAGCTTGATGTTTCTTTGGCTCTTTTAGTAAATTATGATAATACAAGTGAAAATAAAAATTGGAATTCATTTGGCTTTCCTTTTTACAAATGGCAACACGCTGATATTTCTAAAATATATTCAACCTCTGCATTGTACTTCAAAGTTAAAGCAAAAAAAGCTCCAGAAATTCAGATTTTCATGAGTTCATATAACGGAAAGCCCAGAAGAATTTCAAAAATCATTGAGGAAAATAATATTTATGTTTTAAAAGATCAGATTTATGAATACTACATTCCGTTAAAATCTTTTGTTAATCACGAAAAAATAGATTGGTCGTCGATGAAAGAGTTAAGATTTAAAATTTTAGAAATTAGCGATTTTGAAATTGGAGATTTTAAATTAATAGAGTTTAGGGGAAATCCACAAAATCCAAAAAAATGGATTAAATCATGAAATGTTTATTTAATTTTTTTCTAATTGTTCTATTTATTTTTCCAGCTATTAGTTTTTCCCAAGTAGCCAAAGTTTCTATTATTAAAACATCCAATGGATTTCAACTAACTAAAAATGGTGAGTCTTATTATATCAAAGGAGCAGGTGCAAAAAGTAATTTTAAAAAAGTGGTGGAGAGTGGTGGTAATTCCATTAGAATATGGAGTACTAATAAGAGCGAATTATTAGATTCTGCCTACAAATATAACTTGAGTGTCTGTCTTGGAATATGGGTTTCTCAAGAAAGAAATGGATTTAACTATAATGATGAGTACAATGTAAGGAGCCAAATTGAATTGATAAAAAAAGAAATCTTACGATTGAAAGATCATCCCTCTGTTATTCTTTGGGGAATTGGAAATGAAGTTGATTTACAATATTCTAACTTCAAAGTTTGGGAAACTATTGAAGAAATTGCAAAATTCATTAAGAAAGTGGACCCTAATCATCCTACAATGACTGTTATAGCTGGCCTAGACCCTTCAAAAGTTTTTATGATTAAAAAACATTGTCCCAGTGTAGATATTCTTGGAATTAATGTCTATGGAGCTATAGAAAATGCTCCATTAAATATTAGAAGATATGGTTGGGAAAAACCATATGTTATAACAGAATGGGGGGTCAATGGTCCCTTTGAAGCAAAAACTAATTCATGGGGAGCAAAAATAGAACCAACAAACGGTTTTAAGGCAAATCAAAGGTTGAGAAGATATAAAAATATAATTGAATCTGATAAAAGTTTATGTCTTGGTTCTTATTGTTTTTTATGGGGACAAAAGCAAGAGTCTACTTCAACTTGGCATGGTATGTATTTAAGTAACGGTCATCCTACTGAAGCTATCGATGTTATGCAATATTGTTGGAGTGGTAATTGGCCAAAACAAAGAGCTCCAAGTATCATGCAAATTAAATTAAATGGAGATAATTGGAAGAAAAACCATATTTTTTCAACGGGTGAAGAAGTTTCTTTAGAATATGTCTTTAATAGAAATAACAATGACTCCTTAATTTTTGATTATCAACTGTATCCAGAAACTTTTTCCAACAAAGGTGGTGGTGATTTTCAAGAATCCCCTGACGAAATCCCTATTGAAATAATCAGTAAATCAGAAAATAAAATATCATTTAAAGTTCCAAGTAGAAAAGGTTATTATAGAATTTTTGTTTTTTTAAAAAATAAATACAATCAATCTTCTGTGGCAAATATTCCATTCCAGGTAGAAGGTTAATGAAAGAAAATGAATTTTTTTTACAACATAGTTAGTTTTTATAGGATTATAATTTTAAGCCTATTATTTTCTAATAATCTATTCTCACAGTTAAATTCTTTTTATGATGAATGGGTACCAAGAAGTTTCTCTATTAATTTCAATAATCTGGATAATCAAAATGAAATTAACTCACCAGCTAATGTTCAAATTACCATTAATCCCAATAATATTATTGCTCAGGTTTTACCTTCTCATTTTGGAACAAATTTGACTCATTTTTTGGGTCAATCTGTTATTAATAATTCTGAATTTGTTCATAATATTAAAAATTTAGGAAAAGCAATTTTAAGATACCCTGGTGGAAATGGCTCTAATCAATTTTTTTGGGATGGTAATATCCCATCAACCATTTTAAATGATTCTCAAATTAACGTTGGTGATCTTATTGATGGATCTGGTTGGAGAATCAGTCCTCATAATTTCAAACAAGTCTTAGATTCTACGGGGGGAACTGGAATTGTAGCGGTAAATGCTTCATATGCAAGATATGGAACCTCAACAAATCCAATTCAGACTGCAGCTTCTTATGCAGCTAGCTTTGTAAGACATATGAATCATACTCTTGGTGCAAATATCAAATATTGGGAAGTTGGTAATGAAAATTATGGGTCTTGGCAAGCGGGTTACATTGTTAATGGAGATACTATTAATGGAAATAAATATGGAGAAATATTTAATGTTTTCGCGGATTCAATGAAGGCAGCAGATACATCTATTAAAATTGGAGCGGTGTTATTCCCCCACGATGTAGTATACAATAATTGGTCAAAACAAGTACTCCAAAAAGTTGAAAATAAAGCTGATTTTTTAATTATTCATGATTATTTTAAAAGAAAACCTAATCCTAATAATGTTACTTATCAAGAAATGTTAACATCTCTTAATGAAGTTCAGCAAGACATGAATAATGTCAATAATATGGTTGTAAATTATACAACTAAGCCATCTGGATATTATCCAGTTGCAATGACTGAATTTAATTCAAAAACAGGAGAAAGAGAAATATCTATGGCCAATGCAATTTTTATAGCACAAGCATTAGCTGAACAAATAAAAAATGGATTTGCAGCTTCAATTTTGTGGAGTTTTCAAAATGGATTAGATTCTCATGGAGGTGATCATGGAATGACAGCNAGAAATAGTCCGATATTGGTTGATCATTCTCCAAGACCAGTGTATTACATATATCATTTTTTACAACAGTTTTTGGGAGATGAATTAGTTTTTTCCTACTCGAATAATTCAGATGTAAAATCCTATGTATCTAGTTTTAGTTCTGGTTCAGATGCCTTGGGAATACTTTTANTTAATAACTCAGCTAATAACAAGGTTGTTGAAATAGATAGTGTAGCTGTCGGGTCTAAAAATAATTTTTATTGGTACGAAGTTTACGCCAATAATGAGACAGATAAAAAGATTTTTGTAAATGGACAAACAAGTAATTTTAGCGAAGGAGGGCCTGACAATTATACTTNAATTCCTGCATATTTTCGAGAAGTTAATTTTAATTATAAGTTTGAGTTAAAACCTTATTCGGTGAATTTTATTGCCAATACTAATAATTCATTAGGTCAAGAATTTTTAGATAGTGAATCTGATTTAAATATCTATCCCAACCCATTTAATGAATTTATAAATATAAATAAAGAATATGATTATTTAAACCTATTTGATATGAACGGAAATCTAGTTTTAAAGTCTTCAGATAAAAATTTAGATACCAAGTTTTTGAAAGAAGGTATTTATATTTTGAAATTGTATGATTCTAAAACCTCGCAACATTTTAAAGTAATTAAAATCAAAAAATAATGAAGTTTAAATATTTCCTTGGTTTTGTCTTGAGCTCATTTCTATTAGCAGCATGTAATAATAGTTCTGAATCTATATATTTAGATAGCAATTATTCTTATCAAGAAAGAGTAGATGATTTATTGTCTAGAATGACTATTGAAGAGAAAGTTGCTCAAATGTGTCAATATGTTGGATTAAATTATTTGGAATCTGATGAAGATACTTTAACTGCAGAAGAAATTTTAAATAGTGATTCTAGAGCTTCCTATAAGGGTTTTTTAAAAAAGGATATTGCTCAAATGGTCATTGATGGAAAAATAGGATCATTCTTACACGTATTAGACCCTAAAGAATCCAATGCTCTTCAGACTCTTGCATTAAAGTCAAGNTTAAAAATTCCTCTCATTATTGGAATTGACGCCATTCATGGTAATGGAATGGTTAAAGGAACTACGGTTTATCCTTCTCCGATTTCCATATCTTCCACTTTTAGCGACACTTTATCCTTTTTAGTTGGTCAGCAAACAGGACTTGAAATGCGAGCAACTGGGGCTCAATGGGCTTTTACGCCAAATATAGATGTTTTGAGAGATCCAAGATGGGGAAGAGTAGGAGAAACTTTTGGTGAAGATCCTCTTTTGGTTTCTAATATGGGTTCAAGTATGATAAAGGGTCTACAAACCAATAAAGTAATTGCTTGCGCGAAGCATTTCATAGCTGGTTCTGAACCTGTGAATGGTTTGAATGCATCTCCTATGGATATTTCAGACCGAAATTTGAGAGAAATTTTTCTAAAACCATTTAAAAAAGCTGTTGAATCTGGAGTATACACCATAATGGCAGCACACAATGAATTAAATGGTATTCCTTGTCATATGAATAGGTATTTAATGACTGAAATTTTAAGAGAAGAACTTAAATTTAAAGGCTTCATTGTCAGTGATTGGATGGATATTGAACGAATTCATACACTACATAAAATCGCAAAAAACATCAAAGATGCTTCATTTCTTTCTGTTNATGCTGGTATGGATATGCACATGCATGGACCTTATTTTTTAGAACATATTGTAGAACTTGTAAAGGAGAATAAAATTCCTGAAGAAAGAATTGATGAGTCAGCAAGAAAAATATTATTGGCAAAATTTAAATTAGGTCTTTTTGAAAATCCATTAATTGATTTAGAGGAAGTGAATAATAAAATATTTACAAAAAACCATATAAAAACTTCTCTTGAAATTGCACGTAAGTCTATAGTTTTATTAAAAAATAGTAATCTTGCTTTGCCAATAAATTNTGAGAAAAAANNNANAATATTAGTTACTGGTCCAAATGCTAACAACCATTCAATTCTAGGTGATTGGACTAAGCCACAACCTGAAGATAATGTATTTACAATTTTTGATGGAATTAATAAAATTGGTTCAGAAAAAGGTTTTGAAGTAGATTTTTACGATTCCAATAGTGATATTTTAAATATCTCTGATAAAGATATATTATCTACATCTGAAGTTGCTAAAGGTTACGATTATGTAATTGTAGTGGTAGGAGATAACTCATTAAGACACTTAAATAAAAAGAAAACTGCAGGTGAAAATATGGCTAGAGCTAATTTAAACTTAGCAGGAAATCAGTTAAAATTAGTTCGTGAATTATATAAAAAAGTTGAGAATTTAATAGTAGTATATGTAAATGGAAAGCCTATTGCAGAGCCATGGATTTCGGAGAATATTGATGCAATTATCGAAGCATGGGAACCTGGTAGTTTTGGAGGTCAAGCAGTTGGGGAAATTATTTTTGGTGATGTCAATCCAAGTGGAAAGCTTCCTCTTACTTTTCCTAGAAGTGTTGGCCAATTACAGATGGTGTATAACCANAAACCATCTCAATACTTTCATAAGTATGCTCAAGAAAAAATTACTCCATTATATCCATTTGGACATGGATTAAGCTACTCAAAATTTATATATTCTAATCTAGAAGTTAAGAANTTAAATATTGAAGACTCGACAATTAATATTTCATTTACCCTAGCAAATCAAAGTGAATATGAAGGAGAAGAAGTGGTTCAATTATATTTTAGAGATTCTTATAGTTCTGTTACCAGACCTATTAAAGAACTATTAGATTACAGAAGAATATCTATGAANCCNAATGAATCAAAACAAATTTATTTCAATATACCAATAAAGAAATTAGCTTTTTATGATATAAACATGAAATATTGCGTGGAAAAAGGAAACTTTNAATTTATGGTAGGAGGTTCTTCAAAAGACAATGATTTAATTAAAGCTTCTTTAAAAATATTGGATAGATACAATTTCTAAAGTTTAATCATAAGTTTTAATTATAGATCCATAACCTGGTTTAAAAACTAAAATTTCAAAATTATCTCCCGGGTTAATTATTTCTTGATCTTTGTAAATATTCCATTTTTTATTTGTTTGAGCTCTCCAACCTATGGAAGAATTTTCATTATTTGGAATTATTTGAACTCCATTATTTTTAGTTAAAATAGATGGTTCTTTTAATTCAGGCTTTTTTCCATTGGTCCACATTTCTTTTAACATTTTTGATTCAATCATATTACCATAATCTGAATCATCTATCCAATTATCTAATTTTTTCTTTAAATCATAAAAAACACTATCATAATCTTTATTGGTATAGAGATTATTAAGCTCATAAGGGTCATTAACAATATCATAAAGTTCATATTTTGGTTTGGTTTTTTTATACCAATTCTCCATCGAAATAGTATTTTTTTTCAAATTATTAAGTGAATCCAAAATCCTCATTGTTNTCATGTTTTGTCTGTAAGAAACAGGTTTCATTATTGAAGATTTGGTGTCGCAGTTAATGATTAGTTTAAATTCCTTGTTCCTGACACATCTTCTTCTATCTGTATATTCGTCAAATCTATCAGTTGAAGCAAAAATATGGTCTCTATTATTCTGATTATAAAAAGAAACTCCTTCCATTTTATGATTTGTAACTGTTTTTGTTAATTCTAAAATAGTTGGAGCTAAATCAATAAAACTAATCATTTGATNATTTCTAGGTTCACTTCTAGGTTTTGTCCATTTTATAATTAAAGGGCATTTCAAACCTGTATCATAAATAGANCTTTTATATCTTGGAAATGGTCCTCCATGGTCGGAGAAAAAGAAAATCACCGTACTTTCATATAATCCATCTTCTTTTAGTTGATTAATTATTTCTCCTACTTGTTTATCTAATTTTTCAATGTTTTTATAATTGGTTATAAAATCATTTTTTATCGACTTGTTATTTGGTAAAAAAGGGGGAAGAATTACTTTGTTAATCTCATCTAAAGAATGTTTTTTGTAGTTACTCCAGATTCTAGATTCATGAGTAATATTAAAATTAAATACAGAAAAAAAAGGTTGATTTTCTTTTCTGTTCCTCCAGTGAGCATTTTTATTACTTTCGTCCCATGCAAGAGGAGACATTTCCATATTGTAATCTTCTTTAGAATTATTGCTACAGTAATACCCCATTTTTCTTAAATTTTCAGTGAAAAATTGAACTTTTCTTTTAGGAACAGCACTGTATATTGGTAAATTAGTTTTACTATTTGTCAAACCTTTATTTTTTTTATAAGCTCTCATGTGTTGAGTTCCAATAGTAGTTGGATACATCCCCGTTATAATGCTACTTCTGCTAGGTGAACATACAGGAGATACTGTAAAAAAATTATCGTAAACAATCCCTTCAGACGATAACTCGTTTAAATGAGGTGTTTTAGCGATAGAATCATAATAACATGAAAAAAATAATGATTGATCTTCACAAACTAACCATAGTATATTAGGTTTATTTTGAGTTTTTCCAACATAATAAAATTGAGTAAAAACTATAACAAAAATTATTTTTTTTAATCTTTTCAAGTTCTATGAGTTTTGTTAAAAATAAGTGTAATTTAGAAATGTATTTACTTTTAATAAAAAAGTAATAAAAATTCTATTTTAAAAAATTGAAAAAATTAA
>NYYE01000029.1 GCA_002686655.1 Crocinitomicaceae bacterium
ATAATCCAATCCAAAAAACAGCTAAAATAGTTTTAAGATTTGTAGAATATCTTTTTTCAACAAACTCTGGGATAGTGTAGAGACCCTTTTCTATAAAAATTGGTAAAAAATATTTTCCTACTACAATTAATGTTAAAGCTGCCATCCATTCATATGATGCTATTGCTAAACCTAAAGCATATCCAGAACCTGACATTCCTATAAATTGTTCAGCTGAAATATTAGCTGCTATCAAAGATGCACCAATCGCCCACCATGGTAAAGATTTACTCGCAAGAAAATAATCTTCTGCATTTTTTTGTTTACCATCTTTTTCCTTTGAAACCCAAAGGCCAACACCTAGTATTAAGAGTGCATATCCAAAAAATATTATGTAATCTAAAATTTCAAAACCACCAGTCATTATTATACAATTTTAATTAATGTAAACATAATTTAATTTAGTGTACTAACTACACTTATTATTATTTATTTTATAGTTTTCTAACAGTAAGTGATTTTGAAATAGAAACTGCAAAGGCTTCTAACTTTAAATGATATTTTTGATAATAGTTTTTTGAAATAAATTTTATAAATTTTTCTTTATGTACTTTTTTAATCAAATTTAAAGTACAACCACCAAAACCTCCACCAATCATTCTGGATCCTAATACTAGACCTGATTTTTTACTTAATCCTACCAAATAATTAATTTCATCACAACTCACTTCAAATAATTCATTTAGGTCCTTATGGGATTCATACATTAATTTTCCAACCTTAGCTAAATCATTTACTTTAAGTGCTGATACAGCTTCATTGACTCTGTTATTTTCATTAACTGAAAACAACATTCTTTTATATATTTTTTTTGAGAATTCACTTTCTATTGATTCAATTTCACTTAGAGATACACTACATAAATAAGGGGTTTGAGGATAGAATTTTCTAATTAAGTTAAATCCGTTTTGAGTTTCTAATACTCTATTGTTATATTCACTTTCAGATAAAGAATGTTTGACATTTGAGTTTAATAATAAGAATTCATAATCTTTTAAATTAACAGGAACATAAGAAAGTTTAAGATTAAAACAATTTAAATGTAAAAAATTATTTTTTTTACTTTTTAGAACTGCATATTGATCCAAAAAACCGCATTTAACTCCTGCAAATTTATGCTCAGCATTCCTAGATATATTAATTATTTGAAATTTTGTAAGTCTGAGATTGAATAGTTTATTCAGACCACTAGCTAATCCACAAGTTAAAGCTGCAGAAGAACTAATCCCAATCCCAATTGGAATTTCACTTTTAATTCTGGCAATAAAACCAGAAATGATTTTGGGTTTAATTTGATTTATTTCAAATATTACACCAATTATATAATTGTGCCATAGTATGCTACTCAAAGAAAAGTCATTTAACTTTCTAATAAAGTCTTTAGATTGACTATCACTAGTTACTTTCCATAAATTAGAATTTCTCTTATAAATTTTAATTTTTATGTTTAAATCTATTGCAGCTGGCAGCACACTTCCTCCATTATAATCTATATGCTCACCGATAAGATTAATTCTTGCGGGTGATATAACTTGATAACTATTATTAGCTAAATTTTGCATTATGTAAAATAAATAAACGTAATTTATAAAGGAAAATTTATAAAAATTGAATAATCAACAAATATTAACAAAAGCAAAAATTTTATTTTATTATATAGTTCTATTAAATCTAAAATTCAACAGTCAAGAACTATTACCCATCATTGAGGATCCAGAAATAGTTGGTATAAACAAATTGCCTGCACATTCAAGTTTTTTTCCTTTTGAAAATTTAGAATTATCACAAAGTAATAATGTTAATAAATCCGATAGATATATTTCTCTTAATGGTTATTGGTATTTTAAATGGTCAAAGAACCCATCCACTAGACCTAAAGATTTTTATAAAATTTCTTACAACACAAATAAATGGGACACAATTTTAGTCCCTTCTAATTGGCAGCTTCAGGGTTATGGTTTACCAATTTATGTAAACATTCCCTACCCTTTTTCCTANAGCTCTAATCCAAATCCACCAGATATTCCAGATAATTATAATCCAGTTGGTTCTTACAAAAGATTTTTTAATATTCCTGAATCTTGGACTTCTAAAGATGTAATTATTCATTTAGGTGCTGTAAAATCTGCTTTTTTTATATGGATTAACGGGACAAAAGTAGGATATAGTCAAGACTCCAAACTTCCATCTGAATTTAATATAACTCCGTATATTAAAAAAGGTATAAATGAAATTTCTTTAGAAGTTTACAGGTGGTGTGATGGAAGTTATCTAGAAGACCAAGACTTTTGGAGATTATCTGGTATTGAAAGGGATATTTATTTATTTACAAAAGAAAAATTCACTATTGAGGATTTTAAAATTGTTGCTGACTTAGATAGTTCATTTANAAATGGACTTATAAATTTAGAAGTATTATTATCTTCTTATGATTATATCAATTTTAAAGGCTCATTGGAGATTGAAATATTAAAAAATGATGATTTGTTGTTTCAAAAATCATCTAAAATTTCATTTAATAACAAAAAACAAATCCAACTTANCTATATAGATACTATTTACAATATAAAGCCATGGAGTGCAGAAACACCTTCGCTTTATCAACTAAATATTGTGTTAAAAAACCAACATCAAAAAACAATAACAGCAGTTAGTAAAAAAATAGGGTTTAAAAACNTTAAAATAGAAAATTCCCAGTTACTAATTAATGGCAAACCTATACTAATTAAAGGAGTTAACAGACATGAACATGATATGNATAATGGTCATGTAATTTCTAAATTAAATATGAAAGAAGATATTATTATTATGAAAGAAAATAATATTAATGCAGTTAGAACCTCTCATTATCCAAATGACCCTTATTGGTATGAACTTTGTGACGAATATGGAATATATGTATATGATGAAGCCAATATTGAATCACATGGAATGGGCTATGATTTAGATAAGACTTTAGGAAANAATANACTTTGGGAAAAGGCTCATCTTGAGAGAACAACTAGAATGATTGANAGAGATAAAAACAATACTTGTATTATAGCTTGGTCACTAGGAAATGAAGGAGGAAACGGATCTAATTTTTATAAGACTTATAAAAAAGCTAAATCTATGGACTCTACAAGAATTGTTGTTTATGAAAGATCATTAGAAAATTGGAATACCGATGTAGTTGGTTTAATGTATGCAGATTATAGTGAACTAGAAAACTATGCTAAAGATTCTACAAAAAAAAGACCATTTATCTTATGTGAATATGCTCATGCAATGGGGAATAGCTTAGGAGGAATTAAAGAATATTGGGATTTATTCGAAAAATATGATAAACTTCAAGGTGGATTTATATGGGATTTTCAAGACCAAGGATTATTGAAAAAAGACTCAAGTGGTAGAGAATATTTTGCTTANGGAGGAGATTATGGACCTAAAGGTACACCCAGTGATCATAATTTCTTAAATAATGGGCTGATTTCTGCAGATAAATCTCTAAATCCACATATGCTTGAAGCTAAATCGGTTTATCAAAATATAAAAGTTTATCCAACTCAGAATATTAATGTAGTTAAAGTTAAAAATTGGCATTTTTTTAAAAATTTAGACAACTATAGACTATTATGGACATTGATTTTAAATGGTGATTCTGTTAAATCAGATACTATTAATAAAATCAATATTTCTCCTCAAGAATATCANCTTATAAATATTCCATTTGGTAAATTAAATGAGGATCATGAATACTATTTAAATATTGATTTTCAACTTAAAAAATCGGAAAATGGATTAAAAAAAAATTATACNGTTGCTAGTTCACAAATACCTTTACAAGTTATAAAATCAAATCCAATTATAAATAAATCAAAAGGAAAATTGAAGATTGATTCTTCTGGTTATCATATTAAAGTTATTGGAAAAAAATTCAGTATTTCTATTAATAAATTTAATGGATTTATAAATGAATTTAAAATAAATGATTTTATTGCTATTGTAGATGGTTCAAAACATAATTTTTGGAGAGGTCCAACTGATAATGATTATGGAGCTAATACACCTAATAAATACAAAGAATGGAAATTTATTGGTAAAAAAAGAGGTANNNTAAATTANAANNTAGANTTTANATNTAATCAATTNGTAAAATTANNATTNAAGGAAAAAATTTTTGGTGGAGATGCTGATCTTATTAAAATTTATACTATTTACCCCAATGGTTCAATTAAGATTTCTAATGCTTTAGAAGTTTTAAAAGGTAGTCATTCCCCTATTTATAAATTTGGTGATTTATTTGAGCTATCAGATGATTTTAAGTACTGTAAGTGGTATGGTAATGGACCTGAAGAATCTTATGTTGATAGAAAAAGCTCCGTTAAAATTGGAAATTATCAATTACCTATAAAAGATATGTTTACAGCCTATGCAAGACCACAAGAAAACGGAAATAGAACAGATGTAAAATGGGTTTCTTTATTTACTGAAAAAGGATTTCAGTTAAAAATTTCTTCAGAAAACAATTTTAATTTCAGTGCTATTAATCAAAGAATTGAGGATCTTGATTCTGGATATGATAAAAGACTTACTCAATCTCATGGTAAATTACTTAATAGAAGAAAGAATGTTTTCTTAAGTGTTGATGGTTTTAGTTCAGGACTTGGGTGTGTCAATAGTTGGGGAGCAATTCCCAGAAATGAATACCTTTTACCTTATAAAAGTTATAAATTTAATTATTGGGTTTCCCCTATAGAAAATTAGTTTGATTTCAATATCATGCTTTTAATTTGATCAATTTCTTGATTCCAATCATAATTAATTGTAAAATTTTTTATTCTATTTATTTTTTCCAATATATTTTTAAGAAATATAGTATGTTCTTTGCTAATTCCATACTTAGGCTTGTGAGCTAAATCTCTTCTTATTTTTCCAATTTTTATAATAAGAGATTTGGTTTCATTAGAAAACATTTCATTAGAAAGTTTTTCCCATATAAAATCTGTAGCCTCTTCGGATGGATGAACCCAATCATTGGCATAAAATCTGTAATCTCTTAATTCATCAATTAATAATTCATAGCTTGGGAAATAATGTGTTTGATTTCCAAACTCTTTACACAATTCATTTACAGCTAATAATAGAGTTGATTTACTTAAATTATTTTCTTTTAGGCCATCTCTAATATGCCTAACTGGACTTACTGTAAAAATTATACGGTTATTTATTGATTTTAATACTTCGGTCCAACTACTTACTATTTCACTAACTGATAATGTTCTCTTTTTAAATGAAGAAGATGATTTTTTATGGCAATTAGCCACTATTTTGTTACTACTAATCAATTCGTAAACATTTGCTGTACCAAATGTTACAATGATTGTAGCATTGCTACTAATTAATTCATGAATCTTCTCTTGTTCATTATTGATAGTTTTTAAAAGTAATTTTTCATTTTTATTGAAATATCTCCCTGAATGATTCCAACTTAAGAAAACTTCATCACTTTGAATAAGATTAGTTTCGTCAAATATTCTATTAGTAATAGCACTATAAATGTTTTGTTGCAATGAAATAGGGTTGTAAATAGTTCCAAAAGGGTTTAATACATCAAAACAGCTTTTATTAAAATATTTACTAATTTGATTACTGAAACAAGAACCAATTAAAATAAATCTATCTGAATGAGATAAATTATTTATTGATAAGGAGGTATCAACTTCAGTTCTAAATATATTTTTAGAGTTCATAATTAACTAATCTATTAAATTCTTTATGTAAAACTGTATAATTAACATAGTTAATAGATTGTGGATATCTAATGTTAATTTACGTCAAAAAAACATTAAGTGTAATTATATTTGATTAATATTTAATTCAAAATATGAAGATGACTGGAAAATTGCCTGATTTTAATGATCTGTCAAAATTAGGAATTAAAAACATCACTAAAACAAATTGGAATTTAAGTCCAAAAGAACTCTCTGATATTACAGTATTAAAAAAAATGGGTAAAATATCCTCTACGGGTGCTTTATCTGTCAATACAGGGAAATTTACTGGTAGATCTCCTAAGGATAGATTTATTGTAAAGGACCAAACTACAAAAGATGATGTTTGGTGGGGAGATATTAACATCCCTTTTAATTCATCAAAATTTGATCGTCTTCAAGAAAAAATGGTTAAATATTTAGAACATAAAGAAATTTATATAAGAGACGTTTATGCCTGCTCTTTAGATAAATTTAAATTAAATATTAGAGTAATCAATGAATATCCTTGGTCAAATCACTTTGTGAGTAATATGTTTAATGATTTAGAAGAAGAAGATATAAAATCATTTATTCCGGATTGGCATATCATTAACGTACCTAGTTTTGAAGCTATACCAGAAATTGATGGCACCAGACAATCTAATTTTTCAATTATTAATTTCTCAAAAAAAATAATATTAATTGGTGGAACAGGTTATACTGGAGAAATTAAAAAAGGTATATTTTCTGTTCTAAATTTTATTTTACCTCACAATAGAAATACCTTATCTATGCATTGTTCTGCTAATGTTGGAAAAAATGGAGATACAGCTGTATTTTTTGGACTTTCTGGGACAGGGAAAACAACTTTATCAGCTGATCCTAACAGAAATTTAATTGGAGATGATGAGCATGGTTGGTCAGGAAATTGTGTTTTTAATTTTGAAGGTGGTTGCTATGCTAAATGTATAGATTTATCTAAAGAAAAAGAACCAGAAATATGGGATGCAATCAAAGAGGGGGCTATATTAGAAAATATTATTTATAAAAATGGTTCTAATGAGGTTGATTTTTCAGATAGTTCAATTACAGAAAATACAAGAGTTAGTTATCCATTATCGTTTATTAAAAACACAGCTAAGGGAAATAAAGGTGAAAATATAAAAAATATTTTTCTTCTTACTGCTGATGCTTTTGGAGTATTACCTCCAATATCTAAACTCAATAAAGGTCAAGCAATGTTTCATTTTATTTCCGGATATACTGCTAAAGTAGCAGGAACAGAGGAAGGGATTAACGAACCAGTAGTTACTTTTTCTGCTTGTTTTGGAGCTCCTTTTCTACCATTACACCCTACCAAATATGCTGAAATGTTGGGTGAAAAAATAGATTCATCTAATGTAAATGTATGGTTAGTTAACACAGGATGGACCAAAGGCCCTTATGGAACTGGTGAGAGAATGAAACTTAAACATACTAGAGCTATGATTACAGCCGCGTTAAATAATGATTTTAAAAATGTAAAGTTCATAGAGCATTCCATATTTAAATTAAATATGCCAACAACATGTCCAAATGTCCCTGATGACACTCTAAACCCTAGAATGACTTGGGAAAATAAAGATAATTATGATGAAAAGGCACAATTTCTTGCTAATAAGTTCAATGAAAATTTTAAAAAATTTAAAGAATATGCTAGTGATGAAATTTTAAATGCCTCTCCAAGAATATCAATAGGAGTTTAGCTTTAAAATTTATAAATTAATTGAATATCAAAATACCCTAACTTAAAATCGGCATAACTACCATGCTGAATATATTCCTCCAATGGATCATCGATTAACTCATCAGATCTAAAAATATAATAATTAAACTGTGGAGTTAATTGAAAGGTTACTAAAAAGGACTCACTTAAAAAAACATCCATTCCAAATGAAACATCTAAACCTGAAACAAAATAATTTGAAATTCTTTGACCATTGGTCAACATTAGAGAATGATTCTGAAAATCNGAGTTAGATAAGTAATAACCAGAAGANTCAAGTTTATAAGATCTATGGAAATAATTTGAATTTTGTTGACCAAAACCAAAAATTGCGTCCAAGCCAATATGTACTCTTGTTGAAGAAAAACTTCTCAATTCCTCCAACCCAAATCTTAAATCAAAATAATTATAATCTGTATTGAAGTATCTATAAAAAATAGATGTATCAGTCGTTAAAACGGGCATGTTAAAATCATGATCAGAATTGCTCACATTTTCTAAATAATTGAAGCTAAATCTTATATTAAAATCTCCAAAATTTCTTTTATATAACGCACTTAATTTAATATCATGATCATTTAGATTGGTTAATAAACCTGCAACCATTGGGGAAAGATTAATTCCTAGATAATTTCTTTCCGATTCATGTAAATATAAGTTAGTATCAACAATAGAAACATATGTTGTATCCTGGGCTGAGAATAAAAAAGGCATCAATAATGGAAAGAATAAAATAGATTTCATTAGAAAATTTTCATTTGACCATCTTCATCAGCCGCTTTATCATTATCAATATCTACATCCCATTCCAGTTCTACAGGTCCTTCTGAATTAGTATCAACATTTAATTCTTCACTTTCTTNATTGGAAATAGTATCAACAANAGGTTGATTAATTACTTTTTNATCTTCAATAGTGTCATTTGATTCAACAGAATCAGTAGCTTCATCAGCAGTAATTAAAACTGGTTCTTCTTCAACAGGCCAGTGACCATCCTCATCAACGTCCATTAATGTGATTTCTTTGACCTTTAGTCGAGTTAATTGATTTCCCTTTGCTTTATCACCTTTAACATCTACAATGTTATTAATATCAACTATTTTATCATTCAAATCTTTTGTTTCCTTNAGCCTTTTATTAAATGATATTTTAACTTTTGGCTGATAGTCTACTGTTGCTATGACAAGTTCACAACTTTCATCGATNAACAAATATTTTTTTGTAGTAACNTCTATTAAAAATCTTTTAACAAAATATAGTTCTTTCGATGGATTCCAATAAACTGAGGCAACCGGCCTTGAAGGATGCCACTTTTCTATATGAATTAAATCATCATCAAATTTATTTGAAAGCTCAAATCCGCTTATTAGATAATGTCCAGATTTATAAATAGTTAGAATTTTATCATCACCTTTAAAACTTCCTAGAGATTTACCTCTTTCCTCATTATTTAACCTTGAAACCACTTCATCCCACCAAATTTGTCTAGCCGCAAGTGTAGATCCTCCTACTTCACGCTGTTCTACCTTAGATATAAAGTTTTTAGTAACTAAATTCCCCTTACTAGCTCTGCCTTTTATAATTAACTCGCCAAAATCAACATCAATTTTAAGTTTCTTTAATTTTGGTTTTGGTCTTAATTTGATGAGAACAGTTTCTCTTCTTCCGTTAGGGTTTACTGAAAAATAATGTATTTTAGGTTCCTTAGCATTACCAACAATATCATATTCCCTATCTCTAGTTATAGAACTAACAGAGAATCTTTTCATNTAAGAAGGAGCCATTTTTTCCTGCTTGGTAAATTAAATGGTAAATAGTTCTAACATCACCCTTTTTCCAAACAGCTGCATGTATAATTCCTTTTCCTACAAATTTTTTATCAGCTATTTTAGTAATGATCATTTTGCCATTACTAAAGAATAAAATAATATCATCTAAATCAGAACAATCTTCTATAAATTCATCTTTTCTTAATGACCAACCTATAAAACCTTCTTCTTTATTNACATATAATTTTTTATTAGAGACTATTACTTTTCGTGCAGTAATATTATCAAATACTCTAATTTCTGTTTTTCTTTCTTTTCCTTCACTGTATTTATCTTTAACATCTTTATAATAAGCAATGGCGTATTCTATTAGATTAGATAAATTACCCTTAACCTCTTTTATTTGATCTTCAATTTTGAGAAGATTATCTACAGCTTTAGAACTATCAAATTTAGAAATTCTTTTAATCTTTATCTCTGTTAACTTAACGATATCTTCATCAGAAACAGGTTTTTTTAATTTTTTTAGAAAAGGTTTTAAACCATTTTTGATTGCTGATAAAACACCCTCCCAAGTTTCTTCTTCTTCAATTTCACGATATATTCTATTTTCTATAAATATTCTTTCTAAAGAAAGCCAATGCCATTGGTTCTCTAGCTCTTGTAATTTAATTTCTAATTCTAATTTTAATAACTCAACCGTTCTTTCAACAGACTTTTTTAGAATTTCTGTTACACCAATAAATACAGGTTTATTTCCATCAATAACACATGAATTTGGAGAAATAGACATCTCACAATTGGTAAACGCATATAAAGCATCAATCATTTTGTCTGGNGATACCCCAGAGGGTAAATGAATAATAATTTCTGCAACAGCCGAAGTGTTATCTTCAATCTTCTTAATTTTTATTTTGTTTTTTTCTGTAGCTCGAACAATAGAATCAATTAAAGAATCAGTTGTAGTTCCAAATGGTATTTGATTGATTATCAATGTTTTATTGTTTAATTTTTGTATCACTGCTCTTACTCTAACTTTACCACCTCTAAGACCATCGTTGTATTGAGTGAAATCAGCCAATCCTCCATTAGGAAAATCAGGAAATAATTCNATTTTTTTTCCTTTTAAAACATTGATAGAAGCATCAATAAGCTCAATAAAATTATGAGGAAGAATTTTACAAGCCAGACCCACTGCAATTCCTTCTGCACCATGATTCAGTAATATCGGAAATTTTACTGGAAGATATTGTGGCTCCTTATTTCTCCCATCGTAAGAGCTTAACCAGTTAGTAGTTTTAGGATTATAGAGTATATGATTAGCGAATTTAGTAACTCTGGCTTCAATATATCTAGGTGCTGCTGCTCCGTCTCCTGTTAACAGNTTTCCCCAATTTCCTTGACAATCAATCAGTAAATCTTTTTGACCTATCTGAACCATTGCATCCCCTATTGAAGCATCACCATGAGGATGATATTTCATAGTATTTCCAATGATATTAGCGACTTTATTGTACCTCCCATCGTCTAATTCTTTCATTGAATGAAGGATTCTACGCTGCACAGGCTTTAAACCATCTTCTAAAGCTGGTACAGCTCTTTCTAATATAACATATGATGCGTAATCTAAAAACCACTCTTTATAAAGACCTGACAAATAGGTTATGTTATCCTTATCATTAGAATCTTCAGTAATATTTGAACTTAAATCATCCATTTGTTAACTTTCTTCAATGAAGTAATCTTCTTCAACTTTTAAATTATCGATAATAAACCCCTGTCTTTCAGGTGTATTTTTACCCATATAAAAGTTTAATATCTCCTCTATAGATTTGTTTTTTGACATTAGCACAGGCTCCAACCTAATGTCTTCTCCAATAAAGTGCTTAAATTCATCTGGTGAAATTTCACCTAATCCTTTAAATCTTGTAATCTCAGGGTTTTTTCCTAGTGAATTTATAGCATCTTTTCGTTCTTCNTCTGTATAGCAATACCTAGTTTCTTTCTTATTCCTAACTCTAAAAAGTGGGGTTTGTAATATAAAAACATGATTTTTCTTTACTAGATCAGGGAAAAATCTGAGAAAAAAAGTAAGTAATAGTAATCTGATATGCATTCCATCCACATCAGCATCAGTTGCAACTATGATTTTATTATAACGCAAAGAATCCATATCCTCTTCGATATTTAAAGCAGCTTGAATAAGATTAAATTCCTCATTTTCATAAACTACTTTTTTAGAAAGGCCAAAGGAATTCAATGGTTTTCCTCTTAAACTAAAAACAGCTTGAGTTTTTACATCTCGACACTTAGTTATGGATCCACTTGCAGAATCACCTTCTGTTATAAAAATAGAAGTTTCCTCTCTACGTTCATTTTTAAAATCNTTAAAATGGATTTTGCAATCTCTTAACTTCTTGTTGTGAAGACTTACTTTTTTAGCTCTTTCTCTAGCAAGCTTTCTTATCCCAGATAGTTCTTTTCTTTCTTTTTCAGATTGCTTTATCTTGAACTCCATCTGCTTAACGACTTCCGGGTTCTTATGAAGAAAATTATCTAACTTTTCCTTAAGGAAATCCATTACAAATCCTCTAACAGATTTACCATTAGGTTCAATTTCTGTCGATCCTAATTTAGTTTTTGTTTGAGATTCAAATACAGGCTCTATTACTTTTATACTAACTGCAGCTACTATTCCCTGACGAATATCTACAGGTTCATATTTGTTAAAGAAATCTTTAATTACTTTTGCAATAGCCTCTCGAAATGCACTTTGATGGGTTCCACCCTGTGTTGTATGCTGACCATTAACAAAAGATGAATAGTCTTCTCCATAACCTCTGGAATGAGTAAAAGCAACTTCAATGTCATCTCCTTCTAAATGGACTATTGGATACAGTGGAGAACCATCCATATTAGCCTCTAATAAGTCTTTTAAGCCATTTTTAGAGATGAACTTGGCACCATTATAGTCTATTGTTAAATTCCTGTTTAAATAACAGTAATTCCAAAACATTTTTTCAAGATAAGTATCTCTAAACTTAAATTTTTTAAAAATTTCAATNTCAGGTTTAAAAATTATNCTTGTTCCATTTTCTTGACTAGTCTTTTCTAATGAATAATCTTTTATTATCTCTCCTCTATTAAAAGAAACTCTCTTAAGTTCCCCATCTCTTATTGACTCTACACTAAAGTCAATAGATAAAGCATTCACAGCTTTGGTACCTACCCCATTTAAACCTACGGATTTTTTAAATGCTCTGGAATCATACTTTCCTCCCGTATTCATTTTAGAGACAACATCTTTGACCTTCCCNANAGGGATTCCCCTACCATAATCTCTTACTTCAACAACATCCTCATTGATTTTAACAAAGATCTTTTTGCCATTTCCCATGACAAACTCGTCTATAGAATTATCAACAACTTCCTTTACTAAAACATATATACCGTCATCTGAAGAAGATCCATCTCCAAGTTTGCCAATATACATTCCAGGACGCATTCTAATATGCTCTTTCCAGTCTAGCGAACGTATATTATCTTCTGTATATTGAACTTTATTATCAGCCATTTTTAATAATGATGACTAAAATACTTTTTTATAGAAAAAATAAATTATTTAACAGAGGAACTTATTAACAGTTTTATTTGAATATCAAAAAAAACACAAAATAAGGGTCAAACAAGAGAATATTTTATTACTTCTTCCATTCTCTTAACATATTTAAAAGATAAACCTTTTAAATAATTCAATTTGATATCATCAACATCTTTTTTATTGGCATCTGGTAGTAAAATAAATTTAATTCCAGCTCTTTTGGCAGCTAAAATCTTTTCTTTTACTCCTCCAATAGGCAAAACTTCTCCTCTTAAAGTAATTTCACCAGTCATAGCTAAATATTTTTTTACTTTTTTGCCTGTAATTGAAGATGCTAATGCTGTAATCATAGTTACTCCAGCAGAGGGCCCATCTTTAGGAGTTGCACCCTCAGGAACATGAATATGAAAATTACTTTCATCAATTTCTTTTTGTTTGATTCCAAATTTAGAACCGTTGGCCTTTAAATACTCTAAAGCAATAACTGCAGATTCTTTCATTACATCTCCAAGATTACCAGTTAAAGTTAATTTTCCTTTACCCACGGTTTTTGAAGATTCAATAAATAATATGTCACCTCCTGTTCTAGTCCATGCTAGTCCGGTTACTACACCAGGAATTATGTGTTCAGAATATTTTCTTGGATCCATTCCCGGACCTAAGGATTTAAATACATCTTCCTTAGAAATAATAACATCATACTCTTCTTCAAAAGCTATTTGCTTAGCTCTATTTCTAATTAATTTTGCCAATTTTTTATCTAATCCTCTAACCCCACTTTCATTGGTATATGAAGTAATTACTTTTTCAAGAATATTCTGATTAATTTTAATTTTATCCTTATCAATTCCATGATCCTTTAAAAGCTTGGGCATAAGGTGCTTTTTAGCAATTTGTATTTTTTCTTCAATCGTATACCCATTAATAGAAATAATTTCCATTCTATCTCTTAAGGCTGGTTGAATGGTAGATAAATCATTGGCAGTAGCAATAAATAACACTTTAGATAAATCATATTCTATTTCAACAAAATTATCTTGAAATGTGTCATTTTGTTCTGGATCAAGGACTTCTAATAAAGCTGATGATGGATCTCCATGACCTGATCTTCCAATTTTATCAATTTCATCTAAAACAAAGACAGGATTTGAAGTACCTACTTTTTTTAAATTATTTATTAATTTACCGGGCATCGCCCCTATATATGTTTTTCTATGACCTCTTATTTCAGATTCATCATGCAACCCCCCTAAGGACATTCTAACATATTTTCTTCCTATAGCTTCTGCAATAGACTTTCCTAAAGATGTTTTACCAACTCCCGGAGGACCATACAAACATAAAATAGGTGACTTCATGTCCCCTTTCAGCTTTAAAACTGATAAATACTCAACTATTCTATCTTTGACCTTTTCTAAGCCAAAGTGGTCTCTATCTAAAACTTTTTGAACTTTTTTTAAATTAAAACTATCACTTGTATATTCATCCCAAGGTAAGTCAATTAGTAACTGACAATAATTTATTTGAACTCCATACTCAGCACCAGAGGGATTCATTCTCTCTAATTTATCTAACTCTTTATTAAATGTCTTCTCAACTGTTTCGGACCATTTTTTTAATAATGATTTTTCTCTTAATTCGTTAATTTCTTGCTGCACAGGATTTTCTCCTAACTGATTTTGAATTTCTTTCATTTGCTGGTGAAGCAAATATTCTTTTTGTTGTTGATCTAAATCAGTTTTAACTCTAGATTGTATATCATTTTTCAATTCTAACATTTGAAGTTCCTTATTCAAATGCTTAAGGAGTAGTTGAGCTCTGTCATTTATATTAGGGACCTCCAACATTTTTTGTTTCTCAAGAACTTCAGCGTTCATGTGAGAACTAATAAAATTTACTAAAAAATTAGGGCTTTCAATATTTTTTACTGCAAAAGAAGCTTCAGAGGGAATATTTGGAGAATTCTTAATAATATTTAAGGCCATATCTTTGAGAGAATCAAATAAAGCAACTGATTCTTTAGAAATATTCTTTAACCTTTTCTCATCAAACTCTTTAATTTTTGCTATAAGATATGGTTCATTAGAAATCTCCTCTTCTAGTTTTAATCTTTTTTTGCCTTGTATGATAATGGTGCTGGTTCCATCTGGCATTTTAAGCATTTTAACAATTTGAGCTACAGAACCTATATCATATAAATCTTTATAAGTTGGCTCTTCAATAGATGAATCTTTTTGGGAGACAACTCCAATTATTTTATTTCCTTTATAGGCATCTTGGATTAGTTTAATACTTTTATCTCTTCCAAGAGTGATAGGAATAACAACCCCAGGAAATAACACATTGTTCCTTAGAGGAAGAATAGGCAACTTTTCAGGAACCTCTTCTAAATTCATTCGATCTTCATCTTCGGGAGAAATTAAGGGAATGAATTCTGTGTCTCCATCTACTAAGTTATTTAGGCCAATCAATTTATCATCTGCAAAAAAGTCACTCATTACTTGTTATTTTATATTTTAATGACATTATGTCGTTGAAAATACAGATTTCAAAAATTATTCTTTTGAAATATATACATAAGTAGTGTATTAACATAGACTAAATATTATAGTTCAATTGGTGTGCCAAAGTGAATAATATGACAACTACTCAAATAATGAGCGATAAATTTCAATAGTTTTTTCATCAAGATCAACCCCTCTTCTATTCATTACAATTTTGGCGACCTCAATAGCTTTATCAAATTTATAAGTTTCAAAACCATCTTTATTTCCCCAAGAAAATGATGGAATAAATTTAGGAGGGAATCCTCCATCAAAAACATTTACAAAAGCTCCAATTACAGAACCAGTATTAAACATCGTATTGATACCTGACTTAGAATGATCACCAGCGACTAAACCACAGTATTGAGTGCCCGTGTCCTCTAAAGACTCTGACTCATAACTCCAAGACTTTACTGTTCCATAATTATTTTTTAGGTTAGAGCTATTAGTATCCGCTCCAAAATTGCACCAATAACCTATAACACTATTTCCAATAAAACCATCATGAGCCTTATTAGAAAAACCTTGAAAAACGACATTACTAATTTCTCCACCAATTTTACAATAGGGACCAATTGTTGTAGGACCATAAATTTTAGCACCCATTTTAATTACAGAATTCTCTAAGGCTACAAAAGGGCCTCTAATATTTGAACCTTCCATTATTTCTACATTTTTAGATATATAGATAGGACCATCGTAACTATTTAGAGTAGCTCCAGAGATTATTGCACCTTCTTCTATATAGACATGATCACCAATAATTAAATTTCCAGTTCCGTAAGATGTTTTTTGAAGATTTTTCTTATCTAAATAGTTTAAATCATTTGTAATTTCCTGTCCATTTAATTTGAAAATATCCATCGGTTTTTCAATTAAATTTAACTCCGAAATATATTGCACTACTTTGTATTTGCTTAAATTTTGCTTAATCTGATTATCTTCTTTAGGCAATGGACAAATAGCAAGTACTTTGCCATCTCTCATCATAATAGTATTATCTTTTAGAGAATTAATAGCATCGCATAATTGTGGATTGGGTAACAATGAACTGCAAATACCAATTTCACACTCATCTAAATAAGAGTTAAACTTTTTAGATAAATAATCTTTAGTTCTTATGGCGACCTGAGCGTCTAAGGCTAACTCCCACTTCTCCCTAATTTTAAATATACCAATTCTTAAATCTGAAACAGGTCTAGTTAGTGTAAGTGGTTTTAATTTCTGATGATATACACCATCAAATAATACGTATTTAAGATTCACAGACATAAAATTAAATTAACCCTATTTTAAAAAGTTAATTTATTAATAATAAAGAACAAATGAATAATTAGAAACTTATTTCTTTTGTTTTGAATATCTGTTTTTAAATTTATCAATTCTTCCAGCAGTATCTACTAATTGCATTTTACCGGTGAAAAAAGGATGTGATTTGTGAGATATTTCTAATTTTATTAGAGGATACTCATTTCCATCCTCCCATTTAATGGTTTCACTTGATGGGGCGCAACTCTTACTTACAAAAGAATAATCGTTAGACATGTCTTTAAAAACAACTAATCTGTAATTTTCTGGGTGGATATCTTTCTTCATTGTATAAATTGTGGCTGCAAATTTAACTTTAAAATTATATTAAAAAAATATTATGCCTAAAAATAAATTAAAGTTTTAGTAGTTGTATATATATTGCAATCAAATGAAAATAAATAAAATTATAGTAATAGCCATATCTGTATTAATTACACTTTTTTTTGGATGTAAAAAAAATAATATTCTTACTAGTTCTATTTATGATATTAATGTTTCTACTGATACCGTATTATTTGATACACTATTTACTACAATTGGGTCTACTACTAAAAGAATTAAATGCTATAATAACAATAATGGCATCATTAATATCTCACAAATAAATTTGCTAAATGGAGAAGATTCCCCTTTTAGAATAAATGTTGATGGAGAATCCGGAGTTGTTTTTAAGGATTTATCTATTCTTCCTGGAGATAGTATTTTTATTTTTATTGAAGTTACTATTGATCCAAATGGAAGCAATCTCCCTCTAATAGTTGAAGACAAAATCATCTTCGAAACCAATAACAACATAAATAAAGTTGTATTAAATGCGTGGGGACAAGATGCCTATTACCATGTAAATGAAATAGTTCAAGGAATTTGGTCTAATGACAAACCTCATGTTATTTATGGAGTTGCAGCAGTTGGATATCCCAACATAGACTCCAATTTAAATTTAACGATAGAATCTGGGACAAAAATACATGGACATTCTAATGCAGTACTTTACATTTATAAGAGCAGTTTAAATGTTAATGGCAACATTTCTAACCCTGTTATTTTCCAACAAGATAGAACAGAAGATTATTTACTTTACCCTGCTGATTCTATTTCTGGGCAGTGGAGAGGCGTTTATTTTTCTAGCCCACTAAATTCTGAGATCAGACATGCAGAAATAAATAATTCCATCATAGGTTTACAAATAGATACATTCACTATTAACAACCAAGTACTATTAAATAAGGTGAAAATAAATAATTCACTGTATTCCAATATTTTAACTCAAGGTTCAAACGTCACTGCCACTAATTGCTTATTTGGAAATAGTAATAATTATTCAGCTATAATTAGCATTGGAGGAAGTGTTAATTTTGAGCATTGCACTTTCGCTAATTATTCGTCATCGTTTAGAAATACACCTGCATTTTTATTTAAAGATTACTACCAAACAGCAGATGATCAGATTATTTTCAGACCTTTTAGTGAAGCTCAATTTACCAATTGTATTTTTGATGGAAATGCTAATTCAGATTTTGCTTGTGACACCTTAGGCTTTGATTTTACAGGAATAAATACTAATGTTATTTTTGACCATTGCTCCTTAAAAACAGAAGATACCATCAATAACTATATTCAAAATAATTGCTTTTTTAATCTGTCAACTCATTTTAAAAATCCTGAAGAATGGGTATTTGAGCTAACTGACTCATCTGAAGTTATTAACAAAGGAAAAACATCCAATATTATAGACGATATTATGAATCAAACTAGAATTGCACCTAATGATATAGGCTGCTACGAATTTCAATAACTACATATTTCTTCTGTACTGTCCCCCTACATCAAATAAAGCATTGGTAATTTGACCCAAAGAACAATGTTTAGATGCCTCCATTAAAACTTCAAAAATATTTTCTTGATTCAATGCAGCTGATTTTATACTTTCTAATGATTTTTTAGAAACTTTATTTTTAAATTTTTGAAATTCATTGAGCATTTGAATTTGATAATCTTTTTCCTCAGTATTTGCTCTAATTACTTCACTAGGGATAATAGTTGGTGAGCCTTTAGAATTCAGAAATGTATTTACTCCAACTATAGGATACTCTCCTGTGTGTTTTAAAGTTTCGTAATGAAGTGATTCTTCTTGTATTTTACTTCTTTGATACATGGTCTCCATAGCACCTAATACCCCCCCTCTTTCGTTGATTCTATCAAATTCTACTAAAACCGCATCTTCCACTAAAGATGTTAACTCTTCAATTATATAAGAACCTTGCAATGGGTTTTCATTTTTAGCTAGCCCCAGCTCTTTATTAATAATTAACTGAATAGCCATAGCTCTTCTGACAGAATCTTCAGTTGGAGTAGTTATGGCTTCATCATAAGCATTGGTATGCAAAGAATTACAATTATCGTAAATAGCATATAAAGCTTGTAAAGTAGTTCTAATGTCGTTAAAATCAATTTCCTGAGCATGAAGAGATCTCCCTGATGTCTGTATATGATACTTTAGTTTCTGTGCTCTCTCTCCTGCTCCATACTTCAACTTCATTGCTTTTGCCCAAATTCTTCTTGCAACTCGTCCAATAACTGCATACTCAGGGTCAATTCCATTAGAAAAGAAAAAAGATAAATTGGGACCAAAATCATCAATGGACATTCCTCTAGATAAATAATATTCTACATAAGTGAAACCATTTGACAATGTAAACGCCAACTGAGTTATAGGATTAGCACCTGCTTCAGCAATATGATATCCAGATATTGAAACAGAATAAAAATTTCTGACTTTTTGATTAATAAAGTACTCTTGAACATCTCCCATAAGCCTCAAGGCAAATTCAGTAGAAAAAATACAAGTATTTTGAGCTTGATCTTCTTTAAGTATATCTGCTTGAACTGTTCCTCTAACTTGAGTTAATGTTTTTGCTTTAATAGATTGATAGACTTCATTTGGAAGTACCTGATCTCCTGTCACACCCAATAACATTAATCCTAACCCATTATTTCCCTCTGGCAAATCACCCTGGTATTGGGGAATATTATTAGTTTTATAAATATCTTTTATTGTAGCTTTAACTTTACTTTCTAAGCCGTTTTCAATAATATATTTTTCACAGTTTTGATCTATTGCAGCATTCATGTAAAAACCTAAAAGCATAGGAGCTGGACCATTAATAGTCATACTAACTGATGTATTCGGGGAAGATAAATCAAAGCCTGAGTACAGTTTTTTAGCATCATCTAAACAACAAATTGAAACACCAGCATTTCCAATTTTCCCATAAATATCTGGTCTTAATCCAGGATCGTTTCCGTAAAGAGTTACTGAATCAAAGGCAGTAGAAAGCCTTTTAGCTGGTAATTGAAAACTCAAGTAATGAAATCTTTTGTTAGTTCTTTCAGGCCCACCTTCACCAGCAAACATTCTTGTTGGATCTTCTCCCTCCCTTTTAAATGGAAATAATCCTGCAGTAAATGGGAATTTTCCTGGAACATTCTCTTGGTTACTCCATCTAACAATATCTCCCCAAGAAGTAAACTTAGGTAAGACTACTTTGGGTATTCTAGAATGAGATAATGACTCAGTAGAAGTAGCAATTTTAATATCTTTTCCTCTCACATTAAAAGTGAAAAAATCATTCAAATAAGATTTATTTAAATCTTGCCAGTCATCTATGATTTTTTGATTTCTAGCATCAAAATCTAATTTTAAAGTAGATATCTTATCATTTATCTTATTCTTTAAATCTTTTTCATCATCGAGTTCTAGTAATGTCTTATTAAGGGCGTACAACCTATCTGCTATAGCAATTTGTTTCTCTAAATTTTTATCAAAATTCCTATTATTTTCTGAAATTTCAGATAGATACCTTACTCTGTTAGGTGGAATTATAAATATTTTCTCAGAAAGTTCTTTACCAAAACTGAAAGAGGTAGATAAATTATTATTTGAGAAATCATTGACTAAATCCATCAAATGCTTATAAAGATTATTCATTCCAGGATCATTAAACTGTGAAGCTATCGTTCCATATACTGGAATATCTTCATCTTTAGCATCCCATAAATTGTGGTTTCTTTTATATTGCTTTTTTACATCTCTTAAAGCATCTAAAGAACCTCTTTTATCAAATTTATTTAGTGCTACGACATTAGCAAAATCTAACATATCAATTTTTTCTAATTGTGTAGCTGCACCAAATTCAGGAGTCATTACATAAAGAGACACATCGCTATGGTCTAGAATTTCAGTATCCGATTGACCAATTCCTGAGGTTTCTAAAATAATTAAATCAAAATTGGAATATTTTAAAATGTCTATTGCCTGAGCAACATGTTTAGAAAGCGCCAAATTACTTTGTCTCGTTGCTAATGAGCGCATATAAACTCTACTATTATTAATAGCATTCATTCTAATTCTATCACCTAACAAAGCTCCACCTGTTCTTCTCTTTGAAGGATCTACTGAAACAATAGCAAGATTCTTATCTTTAAAATCCATTATAAATCTTCTAACTAATTCATCAACTAAAGAAGATTTACCTGCACCACCAGTCCCAGTAATACCTAAAACAGGTATATTTTTAGATGTAACATTATCTTTTATATCATTTAATATTTTCGAGTTATCAGAGCCATAGTTTTCAGCAGATGAAATTAATTTTCCTATTTTAAGATGATTATCAAAATTTATCTTTTTTATATCTTTTATACTTTTTTCACCAGTTGGAAAATCACATTTCTGAATTAAATCGTTGATCATTCCTTGAAGACCCATCTTTCTACCATCATCAGGATGATAAATTTTAGTTATGCCATAGTCTTCAAGATCTTTAATCTCTTCTGGAAGAATAGTACCTCCACCACCTCCAAAAATTTTAATGTGTTCCGCTCCATTATTTTTAAGCAAATCAAACATGTATTTAAAATACTCATTGTGTCCTCCCTGATAAGAAGTCATCGCAATTGCTTGTACATCTTCCTGAATAGCACATTTAACAACTTCCTCTACACTCCTATCATGACCAAGATGAATGACTTCACAACCAGTTGACTGAATAATTCGTCTCATAATATTAATAGCAGCATCATGACCATCAAAAAGAGAAGCAGCTGTTACTATTCTAATCTTGTTTTGAGGCTTATAAGGAGATTGATCCATTTATTTAAATACTTTAGTCTGTAGATTATTGTATAAATTACTTAATTTGAGCAAAAATAATCATTACAAATAAAATGTTTTTTTTTCTATCCAAAGTTTTATCATTTTTAATTGATCCTTTTTTTTGGATTATTGTGATGTTTTTTATTTCAATATTTCATTATAAAAAATATTTGAGAAGATCTTTTCTTGTTATCGGAATTAGCATGATTCTATTTTTTAGCAACTCATTAATATTTAATTATGTTAACGACTTATGGTCTGTTAAAAATGTTAATGAAAAAGAACATTTTCAAATAGGGATTCTTCTTGGTGGAATGATAAGCCTAACATCATCCGAAGAAAATATCCAATTCTCTAACCATAACGATAGGCTACTAAACACCTTAGATTTATTTCATAGCAAAAAAATAGATAAAATACTTATAACTGGTGCTGCTGGAAGTTTAAGTTCTGACTTAAAAGAATCACAAATTTTAAAAAAATACTTAAATAAAGTTGGAGTTCCTGATAGTTGTATCTTAGTTGAGGATAAATCCAAAAACACCTATGAAAATGCTATTTATTGTGAAAAAATACTGAATAATTTTCCTAACAATAACTCTTATTTAATTATTACATCCGATTATCATATGAGACGTTCTTTAGCCTGTTTTAAGAAGACCCATTTAAATGTTTATCCATTTGTTAAAAAATCTGATATCAAACATTTTGATTTAGAATGGATACTTATTCCACAATCAAATATATTATTTGAATGGAAAGTTCTTTTTCATGAAATGATAGGATATATTACTTACAAAGCAATTGGATATATCTAGAAAATAGAATAGTTTTTAAGTAGAGGGATATTGGTTTTTAAAATTTTATTCATATTGGGGATTAAAGTATTGTAAAAAGATAATATTCTTTCTCTATTCTCACCAGGCTGATGTACATAAAACCATATGTTATTTATTCCTAAGGAAATAAACTCTTTAACTTTATCCGACCATAATTTTATTCTCAATAAATCACTCGGGTGGTTGAAATCACCAACATATCTGATAAATAAATTATTGTTTACTAAATTAAAATGTGCTACATCTCTCCTACCCGGAGTATCAGTAATAACAGGTGTTATATTTTTTTCAAGAAATAAATTTTGCCATTTTTTAATATTATTTTCCTCAAACCATGATGCATTTCTAAATTCAATTGCTAGTGGAATATCTACAGGCCAAGAATTTACAAATAACTTTAAATCTTTAAATTTAGAAGCATCAAAATACTTTGCCATTACTGCAAAACTTATCCCAGATTTGTCACCTAATCTATGTACAGCCATTAAAAATTCATCCATTTTAATTTTTGCTGTATAGTCATTAATATCTTTTCTGTGGGTAATAACTTGTGGAACCTTCATAGAGAATTTAAAAGTTTCATTTACACTATCGTACCATTTTTTTAGAACATTTTCTTTTGGAGTACCATACCTAGTTGCATTTACCTCAATACTATTAAATTGCTTAGAATACTCTGATAGAAAGTTTTTAGCTGGAGTTTTAGCTGGATAAATTATGCCCTTAAACTTTTGATCAGACCAACCTGGAGCTCCAAAATAAAAGTTTAATTTACTAGAGCTTTTTAGATTAGATAAAATTGTTTTTGTTTCTTCGCCAATAATAGGAAGTTTAAAATCCACTAAATCCATATCATCTACTTGACCAAACTTCATTAAAAATTTTTAATTTGTTTCAAATTTAATAATGGCCTAGATAAATATCATTAAAACATGAAAAAAGTAACTCTAAAGCCCACAAAAGAAAAATCATTGCTAAGAAAACATCCTTGGTTATTTTCTGGTGCTATTAAAAAAATAGATGACAATATTCATGATGGAGATATTGTAAGTATTTACAGTAATAAAGATAAATATTTAGCTACTGGCCACTATAATGAAGGAAATATTAGTGTTAGGATTTTTGATTTTAATGAGCGGCTTATAAATGACAAATTTTGGGAAGAAAAAATATCGAAAGCTCTTAATTTAAGAAAGAGTTCAATTTTAATAAATGATTCTAATAATGTATTTAGATTAATCCATGCTGAGGGAGATCATATGCCAGGTTTTATTTGTGACATTTACAACCAAGTAGCCGTTTTTCAGTTCCATTCTATTGGAATGTGGAAACTTAAAGAATTATTTTCAAAAATTATTCAAAAATTACTACCTCAAATTGAAATTATCTATGATAAAAGTGAAAAAACACTTCCAAAAAAACATATTGACCAATACTCTGTTGAAAATAGCTATTTGTTAAAGAAATCAGAATTAAAAAATACAAATGTCTTAGAATATGGAAATGAGTTTAAAATTGATTGGGAAAATGGACAAAAAACTGGTTTTTTTATTGACCAAAGAGAAAATAGAAAATTTCTTGGTGAAATGTCTAAAGGAAAAAAAATATTAAACACTTTTTGTTATTCAGGTGGATTTTCAATTTATGCTCTTAATTCTGGAGCCAAAGAAGTACACTCATTAGATAGTTCTCAAAAAGCAATTGATTTGGTTGATGAAAATATTGATTTGCTAAAAGATAAGAATATAAAGCACCTATCCATAGTAGAAGATGCAATGGATTTCATTAAAGACCTTAACAATGAGTACGATATTATTGTTTTAGACCCTCCTGCTTTTGCTAAGCATAAAAAAGTAAAGCATAAAGCCCTTCAAGGATATAAAAGATTAAATATTAAAGCTATTGAGCAAATTAAACCTAACGGAATATTATTTACTTTTTCTTGTTCTCAAGTAATAGATAATAATTTATTTAGGCATATGGTACTTTCTTCTGCTATCATTGCAGGAAGAAATGTGAGTATTTTAAAACAATTACATCAACCAGCAGATCATCCAATTAATATTTTCCATCCTGAGAGTGAATATCTGAAAGGTCTAATTCTAAAAGTAGAGTAATATGAGAATTCTTTTTATGGGGACTCCCCTTTTTGCAGTTCGTACACTTGATGAAATAAATAAAAGTCATCATGAAATTGTTGGTGTGGTTACTGCTGCAGATAAACCAGCGGGAAGAGGAAATAAAATAAAAGAATCAGCTGTAAAAAAATATTCAATTTCTAATGATCTTCCCTTAATTCAACCTGTTAACTTAAAAGATGAAAATTTCATTTCTCATGTAAAAAAAATTAATCCTGAACTAATAATAGTGGTAGCCTTTAGAATGTTACCAAAAATAATATGGGAATTGCCAAAATATGGAACATTGAATCTCCATGCTTCTTTACTGCCAAATTATAGAGGAGCAGCACCAATTAATTGGGCTATCATAAATGGTGAAAAAGAAACTGGAATAACCACCTTTTTTATTGATGATAAAATTGATACTGGAGCGATTATTTTAAAGGAAAAAATTTCAATTTCTGATGGAACTACAGCTGGGAAACTTCATGATTACTTAATGGAAAAAGGAGCAATTTTAGTTATGAAAACTATTGATACGATTGCCAGCAAAAACTTTATGTTACATCAACAAATAAATTCAGAAAACTTAAACTCCGCTCCTAAGTTGAATAGAGAAAATACTAAAATTGATTGGAATGAAAATGATTACAATATTAGACAATTAATTCTTGGTCTAAATCCTTTTCCTGGTGCATGGACTACATTAATTCAAAAGGGAAAAAAATTAAATTTTAAAATATTTAATGCTCATCTTAGCCAAAAAAAATTAACTCCAAGCAAATTGTCAATTATTGATAATAAATTATTTGTTGGCACAAAATCTTATGCATTAGAACTATCAGAGGTTCAAATAGAAGGAAAAAAAAGAATGTTAACTAAAGATTTTTTGAAGGGAAATCCATATATTGAGATGTGCTCTATATTATGAAAGCAATAACATCTCTAACAATTCTATTTATTACTTGTAATTCTATAGCACAGGAAGCTGTAGTTGACATTGAATCTGTAAAACCTCCCAAAGAATATAATAATATTCATGTTCAGAAAATATCTTCCGATTCTTTGTCATCAACTTTTGTAATTTGGGTTAAGCAAAAAGTTAAACTTCACAAACACCTTTATCACAGAGAGAATGTAATAATTCAAGAAGGCTCAGGTCAATTTCAATTAAAAGATTCAATTTATAATGTTTCTGCTGGTGATATTATAACCATACCAAAAAACACATGGCACGGAGTAACTATTAATTCTCAGGATATTATGAAAGTTATTTCTATTCAATCTCCAGAGTTTTTAGGTTATGATAGAGTTTATAAAAATTAATGTTTTTCTTATATTTAATTCATGATTAAAAATAATTTTAGTTATTCTGTATCCGTTGATTGTGTAATATTTGGATATGATGAAACATCTCTTAAAGTTCTTTTAATAAAAAGAGGGGTTGATCCTTATTCTGACTTTTGGGCTTTGCCTGGAGACTTGGTTCATCCGATGGAAAATACTGAAGAAGCAGTAAAAAGAGTTTTAAAAGATTTAACTGGTTTAAATAATATTTTTACTGAACAAGTCAAAACTTTTGGTGATATAGGCAGACATCCACTAGGAAGAGTTTTTACTATTTCACATTATAGTTTATTAAAAATAGATGAATATGATTTATCTCCAACAAATAAAAACAATAGTCCCTCCTCCTATTCTCTAGAAGCTAAATGGCATAATGTCAATAGAATAGGTGAATTAGCTTTTGATCATAATAAGATTTTTGCTGCATGTAAAGAAAAGTTAATTAAAAATGCTAAAACAAAACCAGTAGGTTTTGAATTACTTCCCGACCAATTCACTCTATCAGACCTTCAAAACTTGTACGAAGCCATTTTAGAAAAGAAGTTTGACAAAAGGAATTTTCGCAAAAAAATAAATTCTATGAAACTGTTAATTGATACAGGAAAAAATCAAAAAAGTGTTTCACATAGACCAGCTAAATTATTTAGATTCGACAAAGAAAAATACCAGAGATTAAAAAAAGTAGGATTTAATTTTGAGATTTAATATAGCTGATTAGCTGCAAAATTTGACATTAGTTGCCCGTTATGTGCAACATTAGAGACCTCCACTTTTAACCAATTAAAAGAAAAATTATAATTATTTGCAATGGAATCACTTTTAGACATAAAATATCTTCCTCTTTCAAGTCTATGCGCTCCTTGAAGATTTGCTTCAGGTGTTTTTCTTAATGATGGATCATTTGGATTATTATCATTGGTTCCAAGATGAATTTGTAAATTTTTACTGAAAGCATTTTGAATATCAAATTGACTTGAATTAGTTCCACTTAATCCATAAGGAAAAGAAATCGTAGAATCAGGCATTGTATACCATCCAGAATTAGCTGCTACTGCTCTATTTGCTCTAGAATTAGGAACAAACTCTATGAATCTGTGTACAAATTGTCCACCACCAGAGTGACCAAAAACATCATAAAAGTTATGCTTATAATTCAATTCATTCTTTATTAAATCAAAAACTGGTTCAATCAAAGAAAACGTCCATTTATTTTTTTGATTTAAATTACCATCATCATCTAAAATATAACCCTGCTGATAAGAATTTCCTCCAGGATAATGATAGTTATTAAATTCAAAAGAAAAAACCATAATGTTTTTAGCATCAGCTAGAGGAATCCAAAAACTTAAATAATTAAAAGCATCTCTATTCATTCCAGGAAACACAAAAATTATTGGTGCATTGGACCTGTCAATATTTTCTGGAAAGTAATAATGGACATTAAAAGGTTTATCAGAAAGTGGTTCGTAAGAACTAAATTCAAAGTTTCCTAAATTACTATTAAATATATTTCCAGTATTAGAATCACTATCTTTTTCAACTGGTTTCCTACAAGAGAAACATAAAAATGATAAAATTATAACGTAATAAAATATTTTCACAAGCTAAATTTAGTTTATAATTTTTAGAATAATTATCTTATTTCATTGGTTACTATTTCAGCAACTTCTTGCAGAGTTTTATAAATATTTTTTTCCGTAATTATGTAATAAATTTTTTTACCATCAATATTTTTCCCTTGAAATCTTCTTGGAAGACCAACTGGAGATTTACCACTAATCATACTGTAAAATACACATGCAGCTAAATAAGTAGCATTTGGAGATGGATGCTTATGGTCATCCATATATAGATTTATATTTGGATGATTTTTCTCTACATAATTGAAAGCATTACCTACTGGAACATATTTTGAGTTATTTAATCTAGCTAATGAATCAAGAATATCCATTGTATTATACGATCTTAAAGAAGATATCTTCTTTAAGTAGGGATATTCCCATGTTCCATAAATAAATGTCTGTCCATTGTGTTTATTAATATAATTGGTAAATAAATTTATATATTTTGAGCAGGTATCTATATTATTTAAGGGAAAAGTACTATGATCATTTAGCACTACAAATTCATAATCTTTAATATTATAGCTCTCAACTTTATTATATCCCCAATGTTCTTTCAGTTTACTTCCACCTATAGTTTTTTGATCTACTTTAATATTAATGTTTGAAGAATCAAACATAGTTTCTAATACCTGAGGAAGATTCCAATAGAATGTAAAACTATTACCAATCATTAACACTTTCTTAAAAGTAATTTTTTCTACTTCATTTAAAGCAGGTATTTCATCCCTCTCTGTGTTCTGACAACTAAAGAAAAATAAAGTAAATATTAGAAATAAAATTCTATTAAAAGGGGGTGCCATCTGTCTTAGTTCCGGGTGAGAATAATGTTCCACTGACTGTATTATGTTGAGTGAAATCCCCACTCAAATCAGGATCTCTAGTGTATGACTCATTTGGGTTATTAGATAATGGAGTAACATCAAATTCTATGATTATATTCCCTAAACTATCTGTTAATGTCATTAAGTCACCAGAATTATTTAAATTCAATACTTGATTTGATGAAGTAAAAACTTGTGCTCCTCCAAAATTTCCAGTTGGTATACCACCTCCAAATACAACTACTGCTTGTCCTGGGTTAATTAATGTATTCTCTGGGAATACATGATTAGGAGTTCCAAGTGATAATCTTTCAGCATCGTATATTTTATATCCACTTAAATCAAAAATAGAATCAGTGTCATTAACAAACTCAATAAATTCGTCATCATTTGGATCTCTCACACTATCGTTATTAGAGTCACCCTCTAATCCACTTGGTGGATCATAAAGAACCTCATTTAAAACAAATCCATAGTATATAGTATCGGAGTTGTTTACTGTAGTATCGATGGTGTCATTAATTAACTCAACATCTTTTGTTTTAGCACATTGATTATTTAATAATAAAAATGGAGTCATTAAAATACATAATATTAAATATCTAAAATTTTTCATATTCGATGTTTAAAATTTAATTTGGAGTAGCATTTCAATACTTAACTGATTAAAGTCAGTATTTTCATAAAAGTTAAGATATCTCGCCATCAACTGTGTTTTGACAGCTCTTTTCGAAAAATATTTTGAAATCCCTAATGCCAT